>DATCJD010000261.1:0-8193 GCA_036507435.1 Bacteroidota bacterium | reverse complement strand
GGGACATGTTCCGGTTCGTCCTGTCCGGCGAAACTTATCGATTGTCGTCGGACTCGAAGCCCTGCTGCGTACTGTACACGCTCAAAGGCATCGGTGGCACATGTACCCTTATGAAAAAAGAAATTATCATCAACTCCACGGCGAACGAACACCGTATCGCCATTCTTGAAGACGGACGGCTCGCCGAGCTGTTCGTTGAAACCCCAGGTAAAGACCGGAACGTCGGCGATATCTATCTTGGCAAAGTTGCCAAAGTCATGCCCGGCATCCGCGCCGCGTTTATCGACATAGCCATCAATCAAGACGCATTCCTCCATTTTTCCGACATCGGAAGCTCCCAGCAGGATTACAACGTCCTGTTCGAAGACGACGATGACGACGACGACGAGTCGTCCGGAAACCCTGCGCCCAAACATCCCCCTGGCTCGAACGGCGGCAACGGCGAAGCAGTTGCGACTGCAATCGCTGTAGCGACCGATACCCGGCAAGACCGGAAGCTGCAACCGAAATCGCGAGAACAAGAACGCCGCCCGGAAGTTGACCTGCAACGCGGACAGCAAATTCTCGTCCAGATTACGAAAGAACCGGTCGGCAAAAAAGGCGTGCGCGTCCGCTCGGAAGTTTCACTCCCCGGTAGATTTCTCGTCTTGTTGCCGTTTGTCGGTAAGGTCGGCGTTTCCAAGAAGCTCACCAATTTCAAAGAGAAGCGGCGGTTGCGCAAGCTCGTGCGGTCGTTGATGCCCGCAGAGTTCGGCGCGATCATCCGGACGGTTGCCGAGGGAAAAGGCGAAGACCTGATTAAACAAGACCTCGAGGAACTGATGCGCGTCTGGCGCAACATCGAAAAAGCGGTGAAGGAGGGCCAAGCGCCCACGTTGTTGTATAAAGATATGAACACCACCTCCAGCGTCATCCGCGATTTATTTTCTGCGGATGTGCAGAAGGTCGTGGTGGACGATAAAAAGCTCTACAAGGAAATTCGCGCGTACGTGCAGTGGATGTCACCCGATATGGTCGACCGGCTGGAACCCTACAAAGACCGCGAGCCGATCTTCGACAAATTCGGCGTGGAAAAGGACATTCAAACACTGCTCACCAAAAAAGTCTGGCTTAAGAGCGGCGGCTATGTCTTCGTCGAAAAGACGGAAGCGATGACGGTGATTGACGTGAACAGCGGCAGGTATGCGGCGAAACGCGAGCAGGAACTGAACTCCCTTCGCACGAATCTTGAAGCGGCGCGGGAAATCTGCCGCCAGATTCGTCTGCGCGATATCGGTGGCTTGATAATAGTCGATTTTATCGACCTCGAAGAGGAGAAGAACAAGAAAAAAGTCTATGATGAAATGAAGAAAGAGCTTCGCCGCGACCGCGCGAAAGTGACGGTCCTGCCGATGACGGAATTCGGGCTAGTGCAAATGACGCGCCAACGCATCCGCCAGAATATATTGATGAGCTTCAGCGAATCCTGCCCGACCTGCGGCGGCACTGGGTTGGTGCAATCCAAGTCTGCGACGATGAATCATATCGAGCGGTGGGTAAAGCGCTTTAAGGCGGAATCGCGCGAGTTCAGGCTGGAATTGCACGTGAACCCGACGCTCGCCGAGTACTTGAAACACGGCACCATCAGCAGGCTCACGAAGATGATGTTTAAGTTCTTCGTACGCATTAAGCTCGTTTCCGACCCGGCAGTACCGATGGACGAGTTCCTTTTCATTTCTGTGAAACAGAAAAAAGATATCACAGAGCAGTACAAAGCATAACTGAACGTAGGAGTGTCGCAATCGTTATTGCGACATGCGACAATACCGATTGTCGCACTCCTTCTATGACCAGAGGAGAGCCGATGAAATTCTTTATCGATACAGCGAACATCGACGAAATAAAAGAGGCGGCAAGTTTAGGCGTGCTTGACGGGGTGACGACTAACCCCAGTCTTGTCGCGAAAGAAGGAAAAGACTTCCGCAAGCTCTTAGATGAAATATGCGCCATCGTTGATGGACCCATCAGCGCTGAGGTGGTATCTACCGACGTTGAAGGTATTATGAAAGAAGGGCGTGAACTGTCGAAAATCCATAAGAATATTGTCGTGAAAGTCCCGCTCATTAAAGAAGGCTTAAAGGCAGTCAAGCGGCTCAAGAGCGAGGGCATTCGTACGAATGTCACGCTCTGCTTCTCGCCCAATCAGGCGCTGATGGCGGCAAAGGCAGGAGCGTACTTTATTAGCCCGTTCATCGGCAGACTGGACGACATCAGCCACAACGGGATGGAGTTAATCAAGCAGATCGTGACCATTTACAAAAATTATAATTACGAGACCGAGGTATTGGTCGCAAGCGTTAGGCATCCTCTGCATGTCGTCGACGCCGCGATGATCGGCGCGCATATTTGCACGATGCCGTTCAAAGTCATTGACCAGCTGATCAAACATCCGTTGACAGACATCGGCTTGGAAAAATTCCTCGCCGACTGGAAGAAAACGCAAAAGTAATGAAGCGCACACCGTTCTACGACCTTCACGCTTCGCTCAGGGCGAAGTTGGTTGATTTTGCCGGGTTTGAAATGCCTGTGCAGTATTCGGGCATCATCGAAGAGCATCTTGCCGTCCGGAATGCCGTCGGCATGTTCGACGTTTCACATATGGGCGAGTTTGAAGTGCGGGGCAAGGACGCGCTCGCATTCCTGCAACGGACGACGGTAAACGACGTATCGAAATTGAGCGACGGTAAAGTGCAGTATTCCGCCATGTGTTACGACGACGGCGGCATTATTGATGACTTGCTCGTCTATTGTATAGGCGACAGTTACATGCTCGTCGTCAACGCGTCAAATATCCAGAAAGATTTTGACTGGCTTCAGTCGAACGCGTCCGGGGATGTCCAGCTTACCGACGTCAGCGACAAGACTGCATTGCTCGCTGTGCAGGGTCCGAAGTCGCTCGCGACATTGCAAAAGCTGACGAAGGTGAATCTTTCGGACATGAAGTATTACACCAGTACTCGCGGGGAAATAGTCGGAGTTCCTGCGGTCATTTCCCGCACGGGCTATACCGGCGAGTTGGGGTTTGAGTTGTACTTCAACGCCGACAAAGCGACTGCGGAAAAAATGTGGACTGCGATCTTCGACGCGGGCACAGAATTCGGCATTGCGCCGGTCGGGCTTGGTGCCCGTGATACCTTGCGGCTGGAGATGGGATTCTGCCTTTACGGCAATGACATTGATAAAACGACAAATCCTCTTGAGGCAGGCCTCGGCTGGATTACGAAGCTGGAAAAAGGCGATTTTATCGGCAGGCAGTCCATGGTGAAAGCAAAAGAATCCGGTTTGAAGCGCAAGCTTGTCGGGCTTTCACTGTCGGATAAAATGCTCGCGCGCCACGGATACCCGATTGCGATGAACGGCTCAGTTGTAGGAGAAGTGACGAGCGGGACGTTTTCGCCCTCACTCCAGCACGGTATCGCGCTTGGGTATATTGCGCAAGCACACTCCGCAGTTGGGACGACGGTAAACGTCCAGGTTCGCGGCAAAGAAGTCCCGGCGACAGTCGTAAAACTTCCGTTCGTGCAAAAAACGTAACAAAGGTGCGATGCACTTTGAAAGTGCGTCGCACATGTACTAAAAATAATTATGAAAATTGATCTCACGTTTTCAGCAACCAACATAGACGAGCTTCAGCTTCGGGATAAAAATGTAGTGGTGATCGATGTGCTGAGGTCGAGCACGACTGTCGTGACAGCACTGGCGAACGGCGCGCGGGAAATCATCCCCGTCCCCAACATCGAATCCGCCGTGAAAATCTCCGGAAGCTTATTCGGAGACGTTACCCTGCGGGGCGGCGAGCGAAGCGGGAAGATGATTCAGGGTTTTAACCTGGGTAATTCGCCGCTGGAATATACCGAAGCGACCGTCAAAGGAAAATCGATTATCTACTGCACGACCAACGGCTCGGTGGCAATGTCGAAGAGCCGGTACGCTCGCAACATGGTCGTCGCCGCATTCGTCAACTTGTCGAAGGTGACGGAATTCATCACGCAAATGAATGACGACGTGGTGATTATTTGTGCTGGAAACACCACCGTGGCGAACGGGTTTTCTCTCGAGGACGTTGTGTGCGGCGGCATGATTGTCCTCCAGCTTTCCGAACAGGAGAACGTGCAATTAGAGTTGAGCGATTCGGCGCTTGCCGCGCGAAGCTTGTATAAAAGCTTCGGACGTTCTATTCTGAAAATGATTAAGAATTCCGGACACGGCAAGTACCTCGCGAGTATCGGCTATGACGAAGATATCAAGTACAGCGCGAAGGTTGATTCCATTCCCGTGCTCCCGGTGCTGAGCGGCAATGTGGTTAAAATTCGAAAAGAAGAGAAGCGCGACGCTGAGTTGGAAACAACGCAAGTCGCGAAACAATCCGATTAACGTCTTCACAGAAGGATGACACCTATGGCGGACGTTTCGAAACAATCCCGGAACTCTACAGCCCAGCGACAGCGCCAGATTTACGCGTTCGTCGGGTTGATTGTTTCGTTCATGGTCTTGCTGAGCCTGATTTCCTACACCTCCGCAGACCAGGCGAACGGCGACGTCGCGATCTGGAAAATTTTCACCAACGACCCTGAGGTCGCCGCAAAAGCCGACCGCACGTCGAACTGGCTCGGCATGTTGGGTGCGGTCGTTTCCAATTGGCTCATTAATTCTACGATTGGCTATTCGATTGTCGTTCTTCCGGTGCTCGCGATGCTGTGGCTCTGGGCGTTCGCACGCGAAAAGAATTTTCAAAAACTCATTGTTCCCACCAGTTATACCGTCGCGTTTGCACTTCTCTTTGCGTCCATCAACGGAACCATCCGTCTCGTCGGCGACTCACAGCTTATTCCGGTAGAGTGGAGCGGACTGGTGGGCGAATTCCTCGCGGGCGTACTCTCAAGACTCATCGGCTTAACTGGTACCGTTCTCCTGCTCGTCGGTGTGCTCATCACCACGGCAGTATTCGCTTTCGACATCGACATGCTGAAAGTCTATGAGAGGCTGAAAGTCTGGATGCGTCTAACGCTCGATTGGCTCGACGAAAAACGGAGTACTGCCGGACGTGAGAGCGAGATGAAACGCGAAGCTTCCGTCGAAATCAAAAAATCGGAACCGGAAGATTCTGTACACCCGCGCCTCGAAATGCGTAAACCTTTGCCGCAGGTTGAAAGCACACTATTTGCTCCTTCCGACGTAGTCGCAGAAGACACGGAAGAACCTGCCGCTTCTCCGGTTGAAGACGAGTATATAGAATTAGACATCAAAGAAATGCATCATGAGGCAGAGGTGAACTTCGACGAACGCGAGCAGGATGTCGACGAGGAAGAAATAGACTTCGTCCCGCCCTCGGTTGATTTGCTCGACCATGCGCGCACGAGCGAAGAGGTGGATGAGGTGGAGTTGAAAACGAACGCCGAACTTCTGCGCGCGAAGCTTTCAGACTTCGGCGTGGCAATCGAGAGTGTTTCGGTTACTCCCGGTCCCGTTGTGACGCTGTACGAACTTGTCCCCGCCACCGGTGTGAAAGTCAGTAAAATCGAAAGTTTGGAAGATGATATCGCCCTCGCGCTCAAAGCGAAGGGCATTCGCATTATCGCTCCGATTCCCGGCAAAGGGACGGTCGGTGTGGAAATCCCCAATCACAATCCGGCGTTAGTGACGATTCGCTCGGTCATTAACTCGTCGAAATTCCGGGAAAGCACGGCTATTTTGCCGATCGCGATGGGCAAAACGATTTCCGGCGAGGTGCTCGTTGACGACCTTGCCAAAATGCCGCATCTCTTAATTGCCGGCTCAACGGGTTCCGGCAAGAGTGTCGGGATTAATACCATTTTGACCAGCTTGATGTACCGCCTGCACCCGAGCGACGTGAAGTTTGTGATCATCGACCCGAAGAAAATCGAGTTGTCGCTGTATTCGAAAATTCGCAAGCACTATCTCGCGATCTCTCCGGATATCGACGAAGAAATCGTGACCTCCTCGAACAACGCCGTGCTGACGCTCAAGAGCGTCGAATACGAGATGGAAAAGCGCTACGACGTACTCGCCGCCGCCGGCGTGCGCAGTATTGCCGACTACAACGACCGGTTCAAGAACGGCCGCTTGCACGATACCGAGACCGTGAAGCATCGCAAGCTCCCGTATTTGGTAATTGTGATTGACGAACTGGCTGATTTGATGATGACGGCGGCTCGTGAAGTCGAAGAGCCGATTGCGCGCCTCGCCCAGCTTGCCCGCGCAGTGGGCATTCACCTTGTGCTTGCAACCCAGCGCCCCTCGGTGGACGTCATTACCGGCGTCATCAAAGCGAATTTCCCTGCGCGCATCGCGTATCAGGTGGCGTCGAAAACCGATTCGCGCACCATTCTCGATATGAACGGCGCGGAACAGCTTCTCGGCAACGGCGATATGTTGTACCTCCCGCCCGGTAGCCCGAAGCCGACGCGCATTCAAAATGCGTTTATTTCAACTGAAGAGGTTGAACGAATCACCAACCATATCTCCAAACAGCAGGGCTACAGCCAACCGTTGCTTTTGCCGTCCGTGTTCGAGAAGAAGAAAGCGTCCAGCCTTGCCGGTGGAGGCGAGCGCGATGAATTATTCGACGAAGCGGCGCGGATTATCGTTCGGCACCAGCAAGGTTCGGTCTCATTGCTCCAGCGCCGCCTGAAGGTCGGCTACTCGCGCGCCGCGCGTCTGGTTGATGAGCTTGAAGCCGCAGGTATCGTCGGTCCCTTCGACGGAAGTAAAGCGCGCGAAGTTCTCGTGGACTCCGAAGCTGGATTGGAAGCATTGCTCAAAGGAATCAAAGCGTGATGGTGAACAAGAAAATTCGACGTCATTCCTGCCGTAGGCATCCCTTCGGGAGAGGAGCGAAGCGACGAGGAATCTCGTTTTCGCGAAGGTCTCCTGCCTGCCCCCACGGGGACCGAGCGAAAACCGCGACTCTTTCACTTATACTATTTTTTATTCTGAGTTGTGGTATCGTCGTTGACGCGTTCGCCCGTCAACAAGAAACAACCGTGCAGGATATTACGCGGCAACTCCAGCGCCGGTACGATGCGATGCAGGATGCAACGGCAACATTCAGCCAGCGCGTTAAGTTCAAGTTTTCCAACATCGAGCAAACGTTCAGCGGTACGCTCACGATGAAAAAACCGAACCGCTACCGCGTGGAATCCGAGCACCAGACGTTGGTCACGGACGGGTCTGCTGTGTGGTCGTTCTCCCCGGCGAATAAGCAAGTGCTCGTCGACCGGTACAAGGAAAATCACAACAGCCTCTCGCCGGAAAAATTCCTGCTGAACCTTCCCGCACAATACTATTCGACGCTTCTCGAAACGGAGAAGCTCGGCAACGCCGATGCGTTTGTCCTGAAACTGGTGCCGAAAGACGACCAGTCGTTCATTACTTCGGTGAAAATGTGGGTCGAGAGCGGCAGTTGGCTCGTCCGAAGAGTTCTGATTGTCGACATGAACGACACGGAAACTGACTACACCATCACCGACATGAAACTGAACACGCGGGTTCCCGATTCGCTGTTTTCGTTCACGCCGCCCGCCGGAACCGAAGTGGTTGACCTCCGCTAACGCCAAGGACTATGCCGACCACTGTCAGGACACTTACCCGGACCGTTCTTAGTTTTCTCCTCACCGCTGTTTTCCTATACCTCGCGTTTCGGAATGCCAACCTCGAAGAACTCTGGGCGTCTCTCAAGAGCGCGAACCTCTTCTGGATTGCCGTTCTTCTTCCTCTAGGGTTATTTAGCCACTGGGTGAGAGCCTTACGGTGGCGTTACATGCTTGCCCCGATCAAGCCAAATGCCTCGCTCCGCAATTTGTTCTCCGCCGTGATGATCGGCTATCTCGCAAACAATATCCTTCCGCGCGCAGGCGAGCTGGTGCGCCCGTACGTCGCCGGAAAATTGGAGATGATTTCGAAAAGCTCTGTGCTCGGCACGGTCGTGTTGGAGCGCATACTCGATACCGTCACATTTTTCTTTACACTGAACGTTATTCTGTTTCTGTATCCGAAAGCGCTCGAACCGTTTGTCGAGAGTGCTGAATCGGTCAGGTACTATTTTCTTGCGGGTTCGGTTTTTCTGACGATTCTCTTTTCCTTTGCGTACTTTAAAAGCGGTTCGCTGTTTCGCATAATGAAGTTGCTGAAACC
>DATCJD010000260.1:0-3080 GCA_036507435.1 Bacteroidota bacterium | reverse complement strand
AAACGCGAGGATGTTCGCGATGCAAGTGTGTACGATATTCGCGATGGTAAGCCGAAGGACGACCGAACCGAAAACCAGCGCCGTATCGACGAAATCCTCGATAAAATCTCCAGTAGCGGGTACCAGAAGCTTACCGACGAGGAGAAACGCATACTGTTTGAAGAAAGCAAAAAGCTGAATTGACCGCCAGCAATTAATTCCGTACCATAAAATACTATGTCACTCGAAATCCTCGTACCTGAAGTCCATACCAACGGCTGGAAACCCCACCCAACGTATCGGGTGAACCTGCGGCGCACCACGCGGCAGGTGAACGTCGGCGGCGTCAAAATTGGCGGCGATGCTCCGATTTCCGTCCAGACGATGACCAAAACGAAGACAGACGACGTTGCGGGCACGGTCAGCCAGATCAAAGCGGCGGCGGATGCAGGGTGCGACATTGTACGCGTGACGGTGAACGACAAAGAAGCCGCAGAAGCGATGGCGGAAATCGTGCGCCAGTCGCCGCTCCCCATTGTGGCGGATATTCACTTCAATCATATTTTTGCGCTCAAGGCGGTCGAAGCAAACGTTGCGAAGGTTCGCCTCAACCCCGGCAACATCGGGTCGAAAGACCGCATTCGTCAAGTCCTCACGGCGGCGAAAGACCGCGGCATCCCGATCCGTATCGGCGTCAACTCCGGATCGCTCGAAGAAGATATTTTGGAAAAACACGGCTACCCGACGCCGGAAGCGCTCTACGAAAGCGCGATGCGGCACGTGGGTATTTGCCACGAATTCGATTTTAACGATATCGTGATCTCGGTGAAGTCCACCGATGTGAAACTGATGATCGAAGCATACCGCCTCGTTGCGGAACGGACGGATATTCCACTGCACCTTGGGGTAACGGAAGCCGGCACGACGCGCGTTGGTACTATCAAATCGTCGGTGGGCATCGGCACACTGTTAGCGGAAGGCATTGGCGATACGATCCGCGTTTCGCTAACGGACGACCCGGTGAAGGAAATTGAAGTCGGGAAAGAAATTCTCCGCTCCCTCAGCCTCGCCTCACGCAACATCGAGCTTATTGCCTGTCCGACATGCGGGCGGCTGGAAGTCGACCTCTTCGGTATCATGCACCAATTGGAAGAAAAGCTCGCGGGCGTAAAAAAGTCGGTGAAGATTGCCGTGCTCGGCTGTGTGGTGAACGGTCCCGGCGAAGCAAGTGAAGCCGACATCGGCATCGCGGCAGGCAAGGGCGTCGCCATTCTCTACCGCAAGGGCGAAGTGGTGAAGCGCGTGAAGGAAGAAGACATCGTCAGTACCGTGTTGGAAGAAGTTGAGCGGTTCCAGCCGGAAGCGTAGAGTTTCTGTAAGTAAGTACTACCTCACAGCAATGCCGGACTCACCGTCCGGCTTTGCAGTTTATGGCGTAGGAAATGAGCGGATTCCTTGCATTTCTTTTCGTTATTTTCCTTGAACCTTTTACCCCAAACTGAGTCTTATCTATTGGCCGGCGGCTCCTGTTCAGAATGAACCGGCACAACGAAAGCGCAAGGAATCGATTGACCGATAACGAATTGATGTTCCAAGTACGCGACGGAGACGTCGGAAAGTTGGGCGTGCTCTTCGAGCGGTATCACGGGAAGCTCTACGGCTTTTTTGTGCGGCATACGAGCAAGCGCGAAGTGAGCGAAGACCTTGTGCAGGACGTGTTTTTTCGAGTGCTGAAATACCGGCACACCTTTAGAGGAGAAGCGCCGTTTACAGTATGGATGTATCAACTAGCGCGGAATGCCTCGGCGGATTATTTCCGCAAATGGAAAAACGAAACGCCCATGACCGAAGGGACGGAAGAGCAGCAAAGTGACGACCCCCTGCCCTCGGAGCGCGTGCAGGAACAGGAAGAGCACCGGTTATTGAAAGCGGCGATGTCAAAACTATCAGAAGATAAACGGGAAGTATTGGTGATGAGCAGATTCCAGGATTTGAAGTATGAAGAGATCGGGAAAATACTCGATTGCCCGGTCGGTACCGTCAAAGCCCGCGTGCACTACGCCCTGAAAGACCTGCGGGATGAATATATGAAACTCACCGGAGCGGATGTACAGAAATGAAGAACATCAAACATCTAATGACACATTACAAAGCCCAAATGTCAACTATTAACATTACAATCGTCAATTGGAAATTGTCAATTGGCAATAGTGAAGAGGTGAAGCCATGATGACACAACAACACGTAATAGACCTCCTGCCGGATTTTTTGATGGGTTCGTTTACGGAATCCGAGCGCAGTTCGATCCAAACGCACTTAAAATCCTGTCACGCCTGCAGGCGAGAGTACGAGAGCTTGAGTTTGCTCTGGAATTCGCTCAGCGCGCTTCCGGAAGAGAAGCCAAGCCCGGCGATGCGCGAGCGTTTCAACGCGATGCTCTCCGCGTACGAGCAGGGTATCCGGCATGGTGAAACATCATCGGTATGGGAAACCCTGAATCAATTCATTAGCCGTTTTTTGCCCAGTCAGCCCGCAATACAGTTTGCGATGATGTTTGTCTTGGTCGTCGGCAGTTTTGTCCTCGGGTCACGCTCGGAAGATGGATTGGAGTCGGGTGGAAATGGGCAGGACGACCAAATCGAACTTGCGGAGCTTCGGGGAGAAGTGTTAGCTATGAGCCGGATGCTTGCTATCTCGCTATTGCAACAACAATCCGCAAGCGAGCGCATTAAGGGAGCGAGCTGGACGGACCGCTTATCCCAGCCGGATGAGCAGGTCATCGGCACGCTCGTCCAAACGCTGAACTACGACCCGAACGTGAACGTTCGCCTCGCGGCAATGGATGCGCTGACGAAGTACTCGGAAGAGCCGGAAATTCGCGAAACATTAATTGGGTCGCTCGCGAAGCAAACCTCGCCGCTGGTTCAACTCGCACTCGTAGAGGTTATTGCAGAATTAAATATCCCCGGCGCTGCAACGGTGTTTCGTCAAATCCTCCAGAGCAAGGAAATAAATCAAACGGTGAAAGAACGCATTCAGGAACGCTTGACACAATTGGGGGAGTGAGGGACTCAATGAAAAATATTCGTATGGCAATGACT
>DATCJD010000259.1:0-3467 GCA_036507435.1 Bacteroidota bacterium | reverse complement strand
GTAAAGAAAACAGAGGCCGTCCGCGCCCCACAACCGCATCATGCCGTCGAAGCGCCGCATTCGTGGATCCGCGAAATCGAAGAGCGGATTCGATTGAAAGCCGGGAATACGGTACTGAAAACTGAGGTCAGAGGTCAGAAGTCAGAAACCAGAACACAGAAAACAGAACACAGCGCTCAAACCAAGGATAAAACTGATGCACAACAAGGCACCGTGTTCGGCTCCGGACTAACGGAAGCGGACGTTGAGCGGCTGTTGAAAAAGGTTGATAAAAAATAATCCCCATTCCGCACTCGGCATTTGGCATTCCGCACTTGAAAAGACTTCCCCGTTCCTTTTATCTCCGCCCCACTCCCCGCGTCGCGAAAGACCTGCTCGGCAAGTATATCGTTCGAACATTTCGCGGCAAAAAACTCATCGGAAAAATCGTGGAGACCGAAGCCTACTGCACCGGCGACCCGGCGGCGCATTCGTTTCGTGGCAAGACCAAGCGGAACGCCGTGATGTTCGGCAACGGCGGACATCTCTACGTCTATTTCACCTACGGTATGCACTGGTGTGCAAATGTTGTGACGCAAGGGCTGGGAGTTGGTGAAGCGGTGTTGATTCGCGCGGTTGAGCCGGTTCATGGCATTGAAACGATGCGTGCAAAAAGAAAACTCTCTAAGGCGAAGGCCTCTGGCCGAGCCCGAAAGAATCTCGGCGAGGACGCCTTCGATTTAGTTAGAATTCTCACTAACGGACCGGCAAAATTCTGTAAGGCATTCGGAATTACAGGAAAAGAAAACGGAACAGATTTGCTTGGGAACACAGTCTATATCGCGACCGGAGAAACAATTCTGCCCTCGAGTATCAAACGCTCATCGCGTATCGGTATTACCGTTGGAAGGGAAAGACAGTGGAGATTTTTTGTGAAGGGGAACCCGTGGGTGTCGCGCCCGTAAGTCTATGATGCCTTTCTGAGCGCTCGCAGTTGATCGTCTAAATCGAGTTGTAAGAGCGATTTGAGAGAAATTTTTTTTGAGGCATCGAGTATTTCTATTCCAACGATTCGGTGGTCCTTCGTAGTATCAAGATTCACACCTTCCTCAATTTCGATAACGCCATCCGGCTTTTTTGAAGATAATTTCAGGTATACTGAATCCGTTTTTTTGTCATAATAGATTTTCATGATT
Source organism: Bacteroidota bacterium (assembly GCA_036507435.1). Lineage (GTDB taxonomy): Bacteria > Bacteroidota > Ignavibacteria > UBA10030 > UBA10030 > JAKEEG01. The sequence continues at coordinate 2,292 of DATCJD010000259.1, read as the reverse complement.
CTTTCCCTTTCTTAAGCGGATACGCAGTGATGACCACAACCACACCCTTCTCCCTTTTCAATACCACTTTGAGCGGAAATCCGAATTTCTTTCGGAATCGGTCATCAACAAAGGATGCCTTCTCCAAGACTCTTGCCTTTGTTAGATAGACTTCAATTGCATCGGCGACATCTTTCTCGTTCAACTTATAAAGCTTTAATCGTCTTTTCGCATGACGAGAAAATGTAATATCCATTCAGAGTGCGTTTTTGTCTTTTGCGTTACGTAAGATACTACAACAGACAACAACATTCAAGGTATCAAGTATCGGTATGGAAATGGCTAGAATAAGCCGGCCGCTCAAAGGACATTCAACAACTCTCGCTTCAGAAATTCCCCCGTGTAAGACTTTTTATTTTTTGCCACAGACTCCGGCGTGCCTTCCGCAACGACCTCGCCGCCCGCATTGCCTCCCTCCGGACCCAAATCAATCACCCAATCCGCAGTTTTAATCACATCCAAATTATGCTCGATAACGATGACCGTATTGCCTTTCTCGACCAATTTATTCAGCACAGAGAGCAACATGCGGATATCTTCGAAATGCAGTCCCGTCGTCGGCTCGTCAAGAATATAGAGCGTTTGTCCCGTCCCGATTTTTGACAGCTCTGTCGAAAGCTTCACACGCTGTGCCTCGCCTCCGGAAAGCGTCGTCGCTTGCTGGCCCAGGCGAATGTATCCCAAGCCGACGTCGAACAACGTCTGCAGCTTGCGCTGAATGCGCGGCAGTTCGCTGAACAAACCGATCGCATCCTCAACTGTCATCTCGAGCACATCGGCAATTGATTTATTCTTGTAGTGCACCTCGAGCGTCTCAAGGTTGTAGCGCTTGCCGCGGCAGACGTCGCAGAGCACGTAGACGTCCGGCAGAAAATTCATTTCGATGCGCTTCACGCCGTCGCCTTCGCAGTTCTCGCAACGCCCGCCCTTCACGTTGAAGCTGAACCGCCCTGCTTTGTAGCCCCGGATTTTCGCCTCCGGCAGTTGCGTGAACAAATCCCTAATCAGCGTAAACAATCCCGTGTACGTTGCGGGATTCGAGCGCGGCGTTCTGCCGATCGGCGATTGGTCGATGTCGATCACTTTGTCAATGTATGGTAACCCTTCGAGAGATGTGTGGGGAAGCGGCACCACTTTCGCCTGATAAAATTTCTTTGCGAGAACCGGATACAGTGTTTCATTGATGAGCGTTGATTTTCCCGATCCGCTCACTCCCGTTACACAGGTTAACGTGCCGAGCGGAAATTTGACCGTTAAGGATTTCAGATTATTGCCGGACGCTCCTTTCAGCGTGATGGATTTTCCGCTCCCCTTCCTACGCACGGATGGTATTTCAATCGATTTTTTCCCTTTGAGATACAGCGCAGTCAACGACTGTCCCCCGAAGCCATTCCCCTTCTGCTGTAATTTTGGATTTTCAATTTTTAATTGGCTGGGCTTGCCGAACGTGACCACATGCCCGCCATGCTCGCCCGCGCCAGGACCGAGGTCGAGCACAAAGTCCGCATGATGTATCATCTCTTTGTCATGCTCAACGACGATAATCGTATTGCCGATGTCCCTGAGCAATTTCAGCGAATTAATCAGCTTAATGTTATCTCGCTGGTGTAACCCGATGCTTGGCTCATCCAATATATAGAGCACGCCGACAAGCTGTGTGCCGATTTGCGTAGCAAGGCGAATACGCTGTCCCTCTCCTCCCGAGAGCGTGCGCGCTGAGCGGTCGAGCGTCAGGTAATCGAGGCCGACATTCAGCAAAAAATCTAAGCGTTGAGTGATTTCCTTGAGGATTTGCCGCGCGATTTCCATTTGCCTGTCGGTGAACGACAGCCCATTGAAAAATACGCGCGCATCTTCAATCGAACGCCCAACGACATCGGTAATCGACCACTGTTTGCCCGTTTTCGCGTCTTCCAATTTCACGGCGAGGCTTTCTTTCCGCAGGCGTCCTCCTTTGCAGACCTTGCAGACGGAGGTTGCCATGAACGATTCCACCCACCCGCGTATCTGGTTGGACGTTGTCTCGTCGTAGTACCGCTTCAGCATGTCCATAATGCCGCCGTAGCGGTGCTTGTACACCACTGGCCTGCCGCTCTCGACGTTATACTCGACGTCGAATTTCTCGTCGCCCGCGCCATGCAAGAGCACCTCCCGTGCGTGAGCGGGAATTTTCTTGATCGGCGTGTCGAAATCAAACCCGTACCGTTTTGCCACCGCGCGCAACTGGCTGAACATCCACGTCGGGCGCGGCTT
>DATCJD010000258.1:0-4975 GCA_036507435.1 Bacteroidota bacterium | reverse complement strand
CGGCATGCCGTGCCCATACGTTGTTATATGCAATCATCCCGGCGTACGCATCAGCGAAATCCGCGTCAATCTGTAAAATCCGCTTTTTACCAATCTTCCTTCTCAAACCGAATCGTGTTCGTGTCGGCGATATGCTTAATATCCGCCATCGAGAGTGGGTTGCCGCAGGTGAGGATAACTGTGGAGGAAGGCTCCATCCGTGCGAGCAACTCTTTCTTCAAAACGTGAGCGGGGAGTACGGGCCGTACCGTTCGGTCGAGAAAGGCTTTAATCTCTTCAATATCCTTCCCCTGCGCCGCGGCGGCTTGCAGTTCCTGTTCCTCTCTTAAAGGCATATCGAAGACATGCCGCAGGACGTTATTCGCCCTGCCCTTTCCGACATTCGGATTGTCGTAGTCCTGTTTGGTCGGACGGCTGACCGACGGGACGTACATAAAATCGAATTTCTTCTCCGCTTCAATTTTTAGTAACTCGTCATGATATGCCAACTCGCTGTACAGACGGTTGGCATGGAACAACGTATAACGCGTGTCGTTTGTTGCTCCCGCGCTTGCTTCATAGTGTAACTGTTTCAGCATGGAAACGAATGGCGCGAGGCCCGTCCCGGTTCCGACCATTACGACATTTTTATGTCCGCTCGCCCGGCTCTCCAGCGTAAAATCGCCCGCAATTTTTTCGAAGTACGTCACCTTGCTGTCCCCGTTCGGGTCGAGGTTAAATAACGATTCCGTCAGCCGTCCCGGCTCGCCGGTCTCCTGCAACTCAAGGATCACATAGAACTCAAGATACCCGTGTTGTTTGGTCTCAAAAGAGGCGGAGGCGATGGAGTACGAGTGCGCGACCGGACCGCTTTTCTGGTTGCCCTGTTCGTCGAGGTCGGGGATGTATTCAATCGTGCCGTCTGGATGAATGACCCGTTTGGTCAGCTTACAATTGTTGCGGCGGAGGGCGATATACTGTCCGCCTTGATAGGCGGGAAACTGACTACCGCTTTCCGGCATCACCCGGAAGAGGGAGAGGTACGGCGAGAGGTCGTGGCGGTGTGTGACGGTTCCGGTTTTTTGGGCGGCCATTGTTCTTGCCTAAAGCCGAATTGATGAATCCAGTTTCTTTTGTCGAATGATGATACGTAAAAGAGAGGTTGTCCACAACAATGAAAAATGCCAAAAAAGCCCATTTTTCATGGTTTTCACGCGTATAAAAATTAATCAAAAAATTATTGGTTCAGAACGAAACTTTTAATATACTAATGCGTAATAACTGACCGCCAGTCATTTGTTAAACAAGAGGTTAATAATGGGTATCCCCGAACGAAAAGAGAGAGAAAAGGAGCACCGGAGGGAGGAGATCATCAATGCGGCTCAAAAAGTCTTTTTTGAAAAGGGACTTCAAGCGGCGACGATGGATGAAATTGCGGAGGCGGCAGAGTTAAGCAAGGGTACGCTCTATCTCTACTATAAAAGCAAAGAAGATCTGTACCTCACGGTGATGATGAGGGGGATCGAGATTCTGCACAATATGTTTGCGGCGACAACGTCTACAAAAGAACCGACAGTCGTGCAGTTGGTGCAATTGGGCGACGCGTACTACGAATTTTTTAAACAACACCGCAACTACTTCCGCATGTTCTATTTCTTCCAGCACCCGCAGTTCCACAAGGGAGTCTCGGAGGATATGATGATGAATTGTTCTGAGGAAAATCAGAAAGTGTGGCGGGAGGTTATCGGAGTTATTCAGCGCGGGATAGAGGAAGGCACCATCCGTCCGGACATTAACCCGGTGGAGACGGCGGTCATTCTCTGGTCAAGCTCCAACGCCATTATGACGCGCATGGATACGCAGTTGGAGTATTTCAAAGAGCGTATGAGCGTAGACCTCGACGACGTTCTGCGAAAATCGAACGCCCTACTGTTGGAATCAATTCTGACCGATAGAGCAAAGCAACAACATCGCGCGCTTCTGTTGCGGGGTTGGTCCGCAGAAAAAATTGAGATAAACTAAGAAACCATAAGATAGAAAGAGCGGTAGAGTATAGTTTTCCACAGCAGTATTGTCCATATCGTATTCACTATTTCGTCATGAAGAGAGCACTTGAGGAGTCTATGCAGAGAACATATATTCGATGGTTTAGCTTTGTCCTCGTAGTCGTCGCGGTTTCAACGTCGGGATTCGGCGCGCAACAGCAGAAACGAATCCTCACCGTCGACGAAGCGATTAAGATTGCGTTGCAGAAAAATCAGGATTTAACCTCGGCACGGCTGGAGGTGGAAAAAGCCAACGCGCAGGTGAATGAAGCCATCGGCACGGCATTGCCCTCGCTGAGCTTTACCGGGCGCTATTCGCGCGCGCTCAAAAAGCCGGTGTTCTTTCTGCCGGATTTTGATGACCTGAACAGCGGCAGGACCATCCCGATTGAAATCGGCTCCGACCACTCCATTGAAATGACGGTCAGCGCACAGCAGATCTTGTTCAACTCGGCGGTGTTCACGGGCGTCGGGGCGTCGAAGATTTACCAAGACGCCGCGAAGGAAATGTACCGCGCCCGCCAGCTTGAGACGGTCACGAAAGTGCGGAAAGCCTTCTACAGCGTTCTGCTTGCGAACGAGGTAGCAGAGATGATGCGGGAAAACCTAATAAATGCGGAAGCTAATTTGAAGAACGTCCGGTTGATGAAAGACCAGGGGCTGGTCTCCGAGTACGACGAACTGCGGGCGACCGTCGGGGTGGAGAACCTGCGTCCCGTTGTCATTCAAGCGGAAAACAACTATGCGCTCTCCATCGACGGGTTGCGGGTAACAATGGGCGTTGCGCCGACGGAGGAGTATCAGGTGCAGGGGTCGTTTACGTTCACCGCGGTTGATGCGGGCATTCTGAGCGATGCCATGGAAACGGTACTGCAGAATAACCCGTCGTTAGGGGCGATGCGCCACCAGGTGGACGTCAATAAAGCGTTCGTCAGCATCCAGAGGTCGAATTACCTGCCCACGCTGGCGGCGTTTGGGAATTACCAATACCAGACGGCGCAAAACGATTTGAAAATCTCCACGCGGGATTTCATCGGCAGTTCCGTTGTGGGGTTACAGCTTTCCGTCAACCTGTTTGAAGGGTTGCAAACCAATGCCAGAGTTGACCAAGCGAAAGTAGAAGTCCGGAAGTCTGAAGAACAGTTAAATAGTGTTGAGAACAACATCCGGACTGCCGTGCATTCGGTTATTCTCCAGCTTCAGCAGTCGCAGAAAAGGATTGAAGCGCAGGGCAAAACTGTCGAACAAGCCGAACGGGGGTACCAAATTGCGACTACACGGTTTACAAGCGGGTCGGGCACCCAGTTGGAGGTCAACGACGCCCAGCTTGCGCTTACGCAGGCGAAAGTTAACCGCATGCAGGCGATGTATGATTATGTGATAGCGTCGGCGGAGTTAGACCAGTTGCTGGGCAGACTCCCCGCGTATGTGGAAAGGTCAATAGAATAATCATTCAATTAAGAAAGCAGGTAGAATTGTTATGAAACGAACTCAATTTTTTCTCGGAATGTTTTTCGTAGCGGCGCTGAGTCTTTTTCTGGTTGCGTGCGGTGAGACCGACGCGAAGACGAACGCCGAAACGCAGGAACAGCAAGAGCAAGCGCTGACGGTGAAAGTCGTTCAGGTGCAGGCGGAGCCGTTCACCGAAATGGTGCTGACGGCGGGCATCGTCAAAGCGGTAGAAGATGTGATGCAAAGCCCTGAAGAGGGCGGCGTAGTCAAAGAGTGGAAGGTGGAAAAGGGACAGCGAGTTGCGAAAGGCGACGTGCTGGTGGTGCTGAATGACGACGTCATGCAGGCAAGCTATGACGCCGCGCTCGCCCAGTACAAACTTGCGGAACTGAACTTCGGCAAACAGCAGGCGATTTACTCGGAACAAGCGATCAGCGAAATGCAGTTGAAAAGCTCCGAGTACAACCGTGACGCCGCGAAAGCGCAAGCCGACCTTATGAAGGCGCGGTTAGAGCGCACGAAACTCCGCAGTCCGATTGACGGCGTCCTCAACGACCGCTTTGCGGACAAAGGCGAGTTTGCTCCGCCCGGTATGCCCCTCGCGCACATTGTGAATATCGGCACGGTAAAAATTCTTGCGGAAGTCCCTGAGCGCGACGCCGGAGCCGTATCGCTCGGCGCCTCCGCGCGGGTTGTGGTGGAGGCTGTCGGCAATGATACACTTTTCGGAAAAGTGAGCTTCATCGGCTCGTCTGTTTCGCCCAATAATCGCACTCTGCCGGTGGAAATTGTGATCAGCAATTCAGGACTTCGTTTGAAACCCGAAATGGTCGCCAAAGTGCAAATCGTCCGGTCGCGCCGTTCAGGAGCAATTCTGGTGAGCGATAATATCGTACAGCAAGTGGACCGCAACCGGTTGGTGGTGTACGTCGAAAAGGACGGGCGAGCGGAAGAGCGCATCGTCAAGCTCGGCGCCCGCATAGGAAACAAAGTGGAAGTCGTGCAGGGCTTACAGCCGGGCGATAGGGTGATTGTTGTCGGGTTTCAAAAGTTGGTCAATGGACAGCTTGTATCGGTGGAAGGATAGGGAGTACGCGAGCCGAAAGAGTCGCATATAAATGTGATTCGACATTCAATCAAACGATAAAGAGCAACCAGTATGCGCATATGGAATTTAGCAGTAGACAATAAAGTCGCGGTGTACATTCTCGCCGCGCTCATTGTGTTCATCGGGTGGTCGACATACAGCTCGATGCCTCGAGAGGCGGCACCCGATATTACGATTCCGCTCGTCATTGTGTCAGTGCCGTATGTAGGCGTCTCGCCGACAGACATCGAAGGCTTGGTCACACAGCCGCTGGAGCGGGAGTTGAAATCGCTGAGCGACATCAAGCAGATTTCTTCCGTCTCCAAGGAAGGCTTATCGACGATACAGGTGGAATTCAACACCGGCGTTGATATCGACGATGCGTTGAGGCGCGTGCGGGATAAGGTGAACT
>DATCJD010000257.1:0-3913 GCA_036507435.1 Bacteroidota bacterium | reverse complement strand
CGAGCCGATGTCTTTCGACGCTTCCACCTGTGTTTGAAGCGGGTCAACGAACAAGCTCACCAGAATGTTATTCCGGTGGAATGTGTTCACGACGTCTTCGAGGTGTTTTTTATTGCCAACGACGTCGATGCCGCTTTCGGTAGTCAGTTCCTGCCGCTTTTCCGGAACGAGGGTTACCAGTTCGGGTTTGACGTCGAGCGCGATGCGGATGATTTCTTCCGTCGCAGCCATTTCGAGGTCGAGTTTCGTTTTCACCGTTTCGCGCAGTCTGCGCACGTCCCTATCATGAATATGCCGCCTGTCTTCACGCAAATGGCAGACGATGCCTTCCGCCCCGGCGCGCTCACACAACTCCGCCGCAACGACAGAGTCGGGTTCGTTCCCGCCCCGCGCTTGTCGGATGGTCGCTATATGGTCGATGTTAATGGCAAGGCGCATAGGGTTTGTGTGCTGTTAAGAGCCTGAATATACGAAATTTCATCTATTGATAGAAGCTGAGACCTTCGCACTATTCTCGAACGAATTCGCGTACTTTTTTAACGACACTCGGAATAGCAGAACGGCGAACGTCGCAACTTTTGCCCATTTGAAAGCGTAATAAAGAGCGGAAGACATTATAAGGAATTCAACATGCAACGACTAAAAATATTTCTCTGTGTCATGATTGCCGGATGCTTCATGTTGTCCGCGAATGTCGCCGCGCAACAGTCCTCCGCAGAGCGTCAACCGCAAGAGACAGGCAACCGCATCACGACGATGATCGAAAAATTTCTGAAAGAAATAAACCGTGAATTTTTAGGTGGTGCTGAAGCCGATACGATTCCCAACAAGCGTTTAAGAACAGCAGACAAATGGGAACGCGACGATTACGAAGACTATACGTACGAAGGCGACACCGTGATCGAAACGGACGAGGTTGTCAAAGGGAATATCGTTGTGAAGGGCGGAGACCTGACCGTCTACGGCGAGATTGATGGCGATGTGCTCGTGGTAGGCGGAACGCTCTACGTGAAAGACGGCGGGTTGATTACGGGCGACGCGCGCGTGATCAGCGGCGACATTGTCAAAGAAGACGGCGGCGTAATTGAAGGTACGATGGACCGAAGTTCTGCGCGTTCTGCCGGGTACCGCGAGCCCCGCGAACGTTTCCGCATGAAATCCCCAACTCTCGACGCCGAATGGTTGAACGAACTCACAACGCTCGACAATTTTATTTTCCGTTATAACCGGACGGAAGGGGTTTTCCTCGGCGCCGGTTCGGAAAAACGATACTACTGGGACGGATATAGGGACTTCAGCAGTTGGGGAAGCATCGGCTACGGGTTTAAGTCGAACGGCTGGCGGTACAATCTTGGAATCGCTCGTCAGTTTCCTGTCGGGGAAGGACACTTGCTGGAGCTTGCCGTCGAGGGGCACAGGCTCACCGATACAAAGGACCAGTGGCTCATCGGGCAAGGAGAAAATACCGCCGCGGCATTTCTGATTCACGAAGACTTCCGTGATTATTTTTATCGCGCAGGATTTGGAGTGAGCACAGCCTACACCGTCCAGCACGAGTATCTTACGGGCCAGCTGAAAGTTGAATATCTCGCCGATAAATATCTTTCGATGGAAAACAGAGCAGAATGGTCGCTCTTCGGCGGCGATAAAGTGTTTCGGCTAAACCCTGCGATTGACCACGGCAATATGCGCAGTGTGCTCGTTTCAGCCGGCATCAGCACGGTGGACAAAAGAATGTACGGGCAGGAAGGCTGGAGCATTTTCGGTACAGCGGAATTTGCCGAGGAAAGTTACGGCGGGGATTTCAGTTTCAGACAATACATGATGGATGTTCGTCGCTACCAGCCGTTGAGCAGGTATGATAATGTAAACCTTCGCCTGCGCGCCGGCACGTCCGAAGGCGTTCTGCCTTTCCAAAAACTGTACGAACTTGGCGGTTTGAGCACCGTACAGGTTCTTCCGTTCAAGGCAATGGCGGGGAACCGGATGCTGTTGATGAATGCGGAATACATCGTCAACGGCGATTTTCTGCACGATATTGATTTCTGGCCCAGCTGGGCGATGCGCGGCGTGAATTTTCTTATCCTCTCTGACGCCGGCTGGACGCGCTCGGTCGGTTCCACCGCAAGCCTGGACGAAGGTTTTGGAGAGCTGCAGTTTAAGCAGTTCCGCAGTAACCTCGGCGTCGGTATTGCGAACCGAAGCGGCACGTTCCGCATCGCCTACTTGTGGTCTACGGATGGCACGGGTTTGAACCGGGTGATTTTCCGTTTCGCTCGGCCGTTCTAATACGTTAATAAACCGCAACCAAGTCAAGAAGCTCAAGGTTTCTCATAAGTGAGGTTGTTATAAACTCATAAAACAGCAACGCCCGTGGATCACTCCACGGGCGTTGCTGGTTTATTAAGAGATGTCCGACTTCTTGCCGGCACACGCGCTTGCGAGAAGTCGGACATCTTACGTGCTTACATATTTTTCATCCACGCTTCGCGCAGTTTCATCTGCTCCGGAGTAGCGTTTGCGAGTACTTCGAATTTATGCCGAATAATAGACGGGATTAATTCCCCGGTAATTTCCATGTCGTTCTCACCGCGCTTAATGTTCAGAGTAACTATTTCCCCGACTTTCTTGCCCCGCAATTTCACAAGAATTGCCTGTGCCGTCTGGAACGAGAACGGCTGGCCTTCGATTTTCTCAATAACATCTCCTTGGGCTAGCCCTAATTTTGATTCCGCCGTAACGCCTGCGACGATCAGCGAAGTTCCGCTGACGCCGATAGATATTCCGAGAGCGCTCGTTGTGCTGTCATATCCCGCGAATTCGTCGTACCGAATTCCAACCCAACCGAGATACTCTGCCATCGGGAGCTTTTCGGTTCCTTGAACATACCGGGCAAGAAAATCTCCGATTTCCGGGTACGTCATTTTGGTCAATTCCGTGAAGAAATCTTTTTCGCTGAATGCCCGGTTCTTTCCGTACGTTTTCGATAAATCGTTCATCAGTTCCCGTAATCCACTCTTGCCGCCTGAGAGTTGAAGCAAGCGAAGATCCAACATCTCCCCGACAAGTGACCCCTTCATATAAATATTGCCATATTGATCCTGCATCTCCGTCGAACGAACGCCCAACTCGGTAAGGCTTAAGTCCTGTCTGTATGCGTCGTTTGCCGCAATTTTGTTTCTAAGAGTCGCCAAGTGTTGTTCCAGGGAAACAAGCCCGGCGCGCAACTGCATCATATGCGCCGCCCACTCGGTGACGCCTTCATACAGCCAAAGATGTTGGGACATGACCGGTTTGACAAAATTAAACTGCTCTATCAGCTCGCTGTGGATATTGAGCGGCGTAACGACGTGGAAAAACTCGTGAGCCGCGATAGAGCTGAGTTGGCCTGCGTACCCAGCGCTAAGAGAATCCTCCCGCATGACATACCCCGAACTATACGAATGCTCCCATGCCCCTACTGAATTCTTCCCGAAATAATACAAGAATGTATAGCGGTCTACCGGTAAACCGTTCGTAAAATCATCCGCCGCGTTGAGGATGTTCTGCATCGAGGCAAGAATATCGTTTGATGTGATACGTCCTGTGATCGAATGTGTGTACACTTCGACGGTTGCTCCTCCGACTTCAGTCGTCGCGACGGTCATGTCGCCGAGATAAAACGGAGAATCTACCACATGGTCGAAACTCTCCGCTTCGAAATAGCCGTTCGTATTTTTCTGCAGAGCGGTTCCAAGCTTCCAGTCGGAAGGATAGTTGATGTTAATTCTCACAGGGTCGGCTTGCTTTCCTTCAAAATAGCCGAACACACACTGTCCGTTGATCATCACAAAATTGTCCGAAATAGTCGAACTGCACATCGGATAAGGCTTGTTCTCTGTGATATCGCTGTCCCAAATGTCGACGGCCTCAT
>DATCJD010000256.1:0-4476 GCA_036507435.1 Bacteroidota bacterium | reverse complement strand
AACGAATTCAAAATCGGACAGCGATGGCTGATGGGCGAGACAACAATTGTGCAAGCGGTGGGGGAGTATTCGCGTCTGGCCGATGAAATTGTCGTTCAGCGCGTTCACGAGTTGGCTCACGACCTACCCATCGCCGTGTTTGCCCTCGGCAAATATGGCGGCAGAGAAATTACCGCCGGGTCTGATTTAGACGTATTGTTTCTCTACCGTAAAACGGACGAGTCCTCTCCACGAAAAGCAGAAGAGTTAGCCCAAAGATTCTCCGCTTCTTTAATAGAGAGCGGGATCCCGGTGTACGACGTGGATATGCGCCTGAGGCCCGAGGGGAAAAGCGCCCCGCTCGCGGTTGAGATTTCGTATTATCGTGACTATCTTCAACGCCGCGCGTCGTTGTGGGAGCGGCAATCGCTTGTGAAATTCCGCGCAATTGCAGGCGATGAGAAGCTCGTGCAGGAAGTTGAATCGGTTATTCACAACGCCGCGTACGCCGCTCCGCTTCCGCGCGGCTGGGTGGATGAGGTCGCGAAAATGCGCGCACTGATAGAACAGCAACGCTCAAAGGGCATGCGTGCGACCGACGACCTGAAAGTCGGGCGCGGCGGATTGGTGGACATAGAATTTCTACTGCATATGCTACAGTTGAAATTCGGGGCAAACAGGAAAGAACTGCGGACGAATAATTCATTTGAACTGCTGAATGTACTCGGTTCAGCTAAGCTGTTGCAGAAACGGGAAGTGACCCAAATGCTCTGCAACCTGACATTTTTGCGTTCGCTCGAAACGCTTGTGCGGTTCAATACCGAACAAAGCCGTTTTGTTCTGCCGAAGGATGCGGCGCATCTTGCCGCGCTTGCGGCAGGAATGGGGGAGAAGTCGGTGCGCGCGTTTCTACAGCGCATCAAGAACATTCAGAAAGCAAATAGAACATTTTTAAATCACGTTTATACACTGTGCAAACGATGATGGAGCGGCTCAAGGAATTACTGCAACGCGAGAATACCATCGCAACGGCGCTGTCGCTCGTTGCGTTGGTGGTGTATCGCATCACCATGAGCACGACGGTGTCGTTTGTTGATGCGGGGGAGTTATCCGCCGTCGCGTCGACGCTCGGCATCGCGCACCCAACGGGATACCCGCTCTTCACGTTGCTTGGGCGTTGCGCCGCGATGATTCCGTTCGGGGCGGAGGAAATCGTGCGCCTGAATTTCCTTTCCGCATTGTTAGTCGCCGCGTCGGTCGGGTGGTTTTTCAAAACATCGCTCGTGTTGTTCCGCTTGAGAATATTCTCACCGGATGACCGGGCTGGGTCTTATAATAGAGTGTTTGCATTTTCAGCCGCCGCCGGTTCGCTTGTGCTGGCGTTCTCGACCACGTTCTGGTCTCAATCCACGGCGGTCGAAGTGTATTCCCTGCATGTGTTCTTCCTCGCGGTGACGACATACTGTTTTGTTCGAGGGGTGGAGGATCAGCGTTATCATGACCAATCCGTCTCAAGATTCTTATTGTTGTTCGCGTTTGTGCTTGGGTTAGGCTTCACGAATCACATGACGATGATATTGCTCGCGCCGGCGTTTCTTTATTTGTACTTCAGCGTGCTGGGGCGAAAACGTGTAACGCTTCTGAGGCTCGTGAAGCTCGCGCCGTTTTTTGTGTTAGGGCTTTCGTTGTATCTCTATTTGCCCGTGCGGTCGAGCGCAGGCGTCCCGCTCGATTGGGGCAGTCCGGTTGATTTCGACCGGCTCATCTGGCACATCACCGGGAAGCAGTACCGCTCGTGGATGTTCTCCAGTTTCGAGAGCGCGGAGAAACAATTTCAATTCTTCCTCAACTCGTTCCCTTCGGAATTCCACTATGGCACGTTCGTCGTGTTACTCGCGGGAATTTTCGCGGTCATTCGCCGCAACGGGCGTCTCTTTCTTTTTCTGTTCCTCCTGTTTCTGGGCTGTTTGTTGTATGCAATCAATTACGACATCCACGACATCGAATCATATTTTCTGCTCGCCTACATTGCCATCGCGTGGTTTGGGGTGTTCGGAACGTATGCGGTGTACCAATGGCTTTCCGCGAAGCTCGCGAAGCAGGCTGTGTGGGCAGCGGCGTTGCTCGTGCTGGTCCCGGCAGTGCAGTGGTGGAGCAATAACGGCAGGGTTGACCAATCGGATAATTTTTTGGTTCAGGAGTACACGCAGAATATTTTCGCCGGCGTGGAACCGAACGCCGTAATTCTTACGTACCAGTGGGATTATTTTGTTTCCGCCTCGTATTATTACCAGTGCGTGCGAAAGCACCGGTCCGATCTTGTTATTATAGACAAGGAATTGCTCCGGCGGTCGTGGTATTTTGTGATGTTGGAACGGAATCATCCTTGGCTGATAGAGCGGTCGCGCGAAAAAGTGAATGCATTTCTCGCTGAGTTGTCGAAGTTCGAGCGCGGCTTGCCGTATGTTCCGGAATTCATCGAAGGCAGGTTCAACGAGATGATTAACGACTTCATAGACAAAGCGATGCAGGACAGGCCTGTGTATGTCGGCAATGAAATCGAGCCGCAGTTCGCTTACGCGCACCAGCGCGTCCCGGAAGGCTTGCTGTTCCGTCTGGTGCGCGAGAACGAAACGCTTCCCGTCAAACCGCTCTCGCTCACCTATCGCCCGACCGCATTTCAGAACGATTACACGCTTGGCATCCGGTATCTCTACGCGCGCATGCTCACGCTAAACGCCGCGTTGATGCAGGAGCGAGGACAAGACGAACGTGCGCTCGCCGCCGTGAAGCAGGCGTTGGAAATTGATTCGACGTTCCTTCCCGCGTACGACCTGCAGAAGCAACTTCGTACGCAACACTCTCTTCCATTGATGAAGTAATACACGCCTTTTTCTTTCCTTTTTTGTTTGAACTACAACTTTCCGTTTGGTATATTAAGCCAGTTTTTGTAGGAAAACATGGGACAACCTCGAGTCTATATTGAAAACCTGAGCGAACACACGGGGCAGGAAGTAAGCCTCAACGGCTGGCTTTATCATAAGCGGTCGAGTGGGAAAATCCGCTTTGTGCTAATGCGGGATGGAACGGGCATTGTGCAGTGTGTGATGGCGATGGGACACATTGCCGAGGACGTGTTTGCGAAGTTCGACGCGCTGACGCAAGAGTCGGCATTCTCTATTCGTGGAAAGGTCAAGAAAGACGACCGCTCGCCCGGAGGATTCGAGATCGAATTAACCGACCTGCAGATTATCCACATTGCGCAGGACTATCCGATTACGCCGAAAGAGCACGGGGTGGAATTCCTTGCCGACCGGCGGCACTTGTGGCTTCGCTCCTCGCGCCAGCACGCGATCATACGTGTGCGGCACCGCATCATCAAAGCCATCCGCGATTTTTTCGACGGCAAGGGTTTCACGCTCATCGATACCCCCATTCTCACGCCCAACGCGGTGGAAGGCACCACGACGTTATTCGAAACAGACTATTTTGATTTGGGGAAAGCCTTCCTCGCCCAATCGGGTCAACTATACGGCGAGGCGGGCGCAATGGCGTTCGGGAAAATTTATTGCTTTGGTCCCACGTTCCGCGCTGAAAAATCCAAGACACGCCGCCACCTGACGGAATTTTGGATGGTAGAGCCTGAGGTGGCGTTCAATGACCTGAACGACAACATGGACCTTGCCGAAGAATTTTTAGAATACATCGTGCAGACGGTTCTAACAGACTGCGCGGGGGAATTGAAAGTCCTCGAGCGCAATACGACGCTCCTGCAGAATGTCAAGAAACCCCTGCCGCGCATCAGCTATGACGAGGCGGTGGAGATATTGCACAAGAAGGGGTTGCAATTCGAGTGGGGCGGCGACCTCGGCGCGCCGGATGAAACGGCGATCTCGGAGCAATTCGACCGCCCGGTGATGGTGCACCGCTACCCGGCGAAGGTGAAAGCGTTCTACATGAAGCGCGACCCGAACAATGCGGAACTCGCTCTCGCGGTAGATGTGCTCGCGCCGGAAGGCTACGGCGAAATTATCGGCGGGAGCCAGCGCGAAGACGATATGGAAAAATTACTGGAGCGCATCAAGGAACACAATCTCCCGCAGGCGCCGTTCGAGTGGTATTTGGATTTGCGGCGGTATGGAAGCGTTCCGCACGCCGGTTTTGGTCTCGGCTTGGAGCGCACGGTGGCATGGATTTGCGGATTAGACCATGTGCGCGAGACCGTGCCGTTCCCGCGTATGATTTACCGGCTCACGCCGTAAAAAAGTGATGTCATTCTGAGTCCCGTTTTTTTTTCGGGACGAAGAATCTCATCGGGATTCTTCGGTCGCCCCATACAACGGCGCTCCTTCAGAATGACAGAAGGAATAAAATGCTCAAAATTAAAAATCTCAAGAAGGTATTTGCCAATGTCGTTGCCGTCAACGGCGTATCGTTCGAGGTGCGCCGCGGGGAAGTGTTCGGCTTGTTGGGACCCAACGGCGCGGGCAAGACGAC
>DATCJD010000255.1:0-8954 GCA_036507435.1 Bacteroidota bacterium | reverse complement strand
GAGGGGTTACCAAGCGGTGTCTATCTCTACCGGTTGCAAGCGGGGACATATGTGGAAACGAAAAAGGCAGTACTTCTAAAATAGTCTCAAGTTTCAAGTCTCAAGTTACAAATAAAAACAATAGGTAACACTATAAGTGGTCTCAAAAATACCCTATTGTGTCATTCCCGAATACTTTTATCGGGAATCCACAATGTGGATGCCCGCTTAAGGCCTGCGGGCATGACAGCCGTTTATTTTTGAGATGGCTTCTCATGTCTTTGAATATGAAACCTTAGACTTGAAACTTTGAACTAAAAAGCCTACCAATCAATCCTGCGTTTGCGGTCGCCTTCATTTTGGAACGGGCCTGTGTGTTTATCGCAGAGTGCAAGCGGATATTTCGAATTGAATAATTCCGTCGTTGTTTCCGGGCACCACTCCTGTGCTTTTTTCTTTGTCCCGACACAGATCGTATCGAGCACGACCGTTTCCGGCTGAGTGAACAACTCAACGGGATACGCGAGGGTTGAGTCTTCGTACACTGATTTCATGAAGCGCGCGAAGATCGGCGCCGCGGCGCGCCCGCCTTGCCCATCTGCAGTCGTAAATTTGATGCGGTGGTCGTCGAAGCCCACCCATGTGGCGGCAGAAAAATGCGGCGTAAAGCCGACGAACCACGCATCGCCGTAATCGTTGGTTGTTCCGGTCTTACCGGCGGCGGGGAAGTGGTACTGGAGAAAATTCCGCACGCGAATGCCGGTCCCGCCGTTGATATTATCTTCGAGCATAGTAGTCATCAGATACGCGGTTTCCTTGTTGAGCACTTCGCGCCGTTCCGGAATGTTTTGTTCGATGACGTTCCCGTCTTTGTCTTCTATCCTGATAATTGCGAACGGGTCCACCAAGACGCCCTCGTTGGCGAATACGCCGAACGCGGAAGACATCTCCAGAGGAGTCACCTCCGGCGTGCCGAGCGCGATAGACTCATACGGAGGCACGGGCGATTTGATGCCCATACGGGTTGCATATTCGGCTACCACTTTTGCCGGGGCGATTTCAAGGATTGCCCGCACAGCAACAAGGTTAATGGATTGTTTCAGTGCTTCCCGGATGGTGTACTTTCCGCCGAAGGTGCCCTCGAAATTCCCCGGCGTCCAGCGCGTGCCGTCGGGCATCGGGATGGTCACCGGTTGGTTGAGCAGTTCGTAACTCGCAGGGTATCCGTTATCCAGCGCGACCGTATAGACGAACGGCTTGAACGCGGAGCCGGGTTGTCGTCTGATTTGCGTTACGTGGTTTAACCCGTATTTGAATGTCTTGTAGTTCCTTCCGCCTACCATCGCGAGGATATACCCCGTATGCGGGTTGAGTACGACGAAGCCGACTTCGATTGTTTGCGCGACTCGTTTCACTGTATTTATAAATGTCGTATCGCTGTGGAGCGCAATCACGATGCTATCCCGCGTGTGTTGTGTCGTCGCGCGCTTATACGCCGCCGATTCGCGGATCATTTTGTCGGTATTCTCCCGTAGAATCTCCGGCGACTTGTTCCAGCCCCATGTTTCGTCAAAACTTTTTTGAAATTCCGTCAGGTGCTCGTCGACTGCCTGGTTAGCAAACTGCTGCATACGGGAATTCAGAGTGGTGTAGACGCGCAAACCGTCGCGGTAGAGGTCGAACCCGTACTGCTCAGCTTTTTTTGCCATGTGCTGGCGGATCCATTCGACGTAATGGGGTGCGATACCCGCGCGTAATTCTGGGTCCGGTGTACGGAAGACCAGCGTATCCGCGCGAACGGCTTCGGCTTCTTCCGGCAACAGGTAACCGTCGCGCACCATCTGCCCGAGAACGAGATTCCGCCGTCCGTATGCGCGTTCGGGGTTGTTGAGCGGGTCGTAATAGCCCGGTCCTTTGAGCATACCGACGAACATCGTGTATTCACCCGCCGTCAGGTCGGCGGCGGATTTGCCGAAAAAGAGCTGCGCGCCTGATTCGATCCCGTAAGCCCCGCGTCCGAAAAGCGAGACGTTGAAATACAGCTCGAGAATTTCCTCTTTTGTGAAGTTTCGTTCGATCTGTACAGATGTGATGAATTCTCGAAGTTTCCGCGTCACTTTGTCGAAAAAGCTTTCACGCGCGCCTTGCAGGTTATAGAGGTTCCGGGCAAGCTGTTGTGTTATCGTGCTCGCGCCTTCGCGGGTGAGGTCGAGGGCGGCTACGTTTTTCACCATCGCCCGCATTAAGCGCGGGAGATGAACGCCCCAGTGGCTGAAAAATGCCTTGTCCTCGGTGGCAATGAGCGCATCCACCATTCCCTTAGGAAGCCTATCCAGCGTAATGCGGGTGCGGTTTTTAATTGAGAATTGGTCGAGTACTTCGCCGTCTTCCGAATAGACTTTCGTTGCTAACTCAGGTCGGGGATTCTCCAGCTTTTCCAGGGAGGGTAAGCCCGTGGTGATGTAATACCCATACCACACGAGCAGGAAGAAAACGACAACACTCCCAAGGATGAACCATTTCCGTTGTTCACGGAGGAAGCTCGTACTGCGTTTCAGCATGGAACGTCGGTATTCCGGGTCGTTGAAGTATCGCGCCATTTCTTCGGAGCTATATTTTGAGGAATCAGCCATGTCGTTTTTTCTGCGTTGCCTTCCACTTCTTTAATTCAAGCTTTTTGCCGTCGAAGACCGCATACGTGTATTCCGAAATCCAATCTCCTAAATTAACGTAGGCGCCCTTGCCGATGTTCCGCCGGAGCGGCACATGGTTGTGCCCCATCACCACGAAGTCGAAACCGTCTTGAATTTTTTTCTCGGCAAATGCCACCATGTCGTGTTCTTCGAATGTGCGTTTGCCGACGTGGTTGCGGCTTGCCTGCGACGACCCGCGGGCGATACGGCTCGCAAGGTCCGGATGCAGAAGCGAAAACAGGAAAATGTTCAAGCGGTTGCGGAGAATGCGTTTGAGAATCCGGTAGCCAGTATCGTTTTTCATCAAGCCGTCGCCATGGTGTATATAAAAACGTTTTCCGTGGATGGTACGTTCAATCGGGTCGGGAAACACATGTACGCCAAGCTCGTCCAGAAAGTAGCTTTTCAGCCAGAAATCATGGTTTCCGGCTAAGTATGAAACGGCGATGCCCTTCTCCGTAAGTCCGGCGAGTTTATTGAACAGCCGGAAAAATCCCTTAGGCACAACGGTTTTGTATTCGAACCAATAGTCAAATAAATCGCCCACAATGAAGACCTGTTCGCCGTCGCGCTCTACCGTCTCCAGAAATTTGACGAGGGAATGTTCTTTCTTGAGTTCTTCTTCTTTCGAACCTAAGCCGAGATGCACGTCTGAAAAGAAATACGTTTTGCGCATGAGGCGATGTGTTTTCATGAGGACAGCAATAGGGGACTTGAGACGAGGTATAGTATTGTCGTCTATAAATAAAAAATCGGCAAAAAATGAGGCAAATGCAAGGAGGAGCTACTATTCATGCCTGCAAGGTGATCAAAAGCTCTCGTGTCTATCGCTTTTCTGAGAGCGGAAGGGAAATGATAAACGTGCTCCCCTTTTTATTGCGGCTCTGGACTTGTATCGCGCCGTCGTGCGCTTCCGCGATCCACTTAGCGATGGAGAGTCCCAAGCCGCTCCCGCCCGGGTTGTTTTGTTGTGAGCGTTGGACGCGGTAGAAACGGTCAAACACTTTCTGGAGGTCTTTGCGGGGAATGCCGATTCCGGTATCCTTGACGCGTACAACCGCATGCCCGTTAACGCGTTCGAGTGTGAAAGAAATGGTGCCGCGCGGCGGAGTATATTTTATCGCATTATCTACAAGGTTGAGAAATAACTGGCGGAGCCGCATCGGGTCGCCAGACACAACCGTTGAGGAGAAAGCGCCAAGTTCCACTTTTATTCTTTTCTTAATGGCGAGCGTACGCGTATCCTCGGCGATTTCAGTAAGGATTTTATCAAGCGCGACTTCCGTGGATTGAAACACCAGCCTGCCTGATTCTGAGCGCACAAGCGTCATCAGGTTCTCTACGACGGAGGAAAGCCGGACAAGCTCCTGGTGGATACTCTCCAACAGCTCGCGCGCCGGCTTGGTCAGCTTGGCGTTGCGCAATGCGACTTCAATTTCCCCACGCATAATGGTGAGCGGCGTTCGCAATTCATGCGATGCTTCCGCGGAGAACCGGTTCACCTGAGAAAACGAAGCGTGCAGTCTTTCGGTCATTTCGTTGAAGGTTTTTGTGAGTCTTCCGACTTCATCATCCTCTACAGACTGAGGAAGTTGGACATTCAAATTTTGCGCCGTAATGGTTTCCACCTTCCGAGCGAGGTCGTCAACCGGTTTCAGCAGGCGATGCGCCAGCGCTAACCCACCGACGAGTGCAATGAGGATGGTAAGCGGAGAAAGAAACAAGCGTACGGTCAGCACATTATCGAGAAGAGCGTATAACTCGTCCAGCGGGTAGGCGACAAAAATGGTGACGAATTCGCCTTTGGTAATTGCCAGGCGGAGTTCACGGCCGCTTTCGTCGGTAATCGTCGTGAGCTGAGTTGTGCCCCGCAGGACTTCGCCTGTTTGGAAAACAGTTCCTTCCAGTAGCGGCGATTGATACAGCGCGCGCTTGTTCCGGTCGAGGATTTGGATTACCTGTTGTCGAGGGTTAAGCAGGGTGTGGAGGAAAATCTCATCCCAGATATCCTGGTCCGTAATCAAGCCGACGCTATCCGGCTGGTTTTTCTTGAGCCGATCCAGTTCTGATACGGTAGAACGTTCGGGGGGGATGTGTTGTACCCGGGGCTCGATAAAATCTTTAAGCCACTTACTTTCGTCACGGAGCGATGTATCTAAGTTTTCGTACAAGGTGATACGCGTGAGGTAAAACGACGTCAATCCGGAGAGGAGAAGTGCGGCCGCGACAAGCGAGGTGTACCAAAACGTCAACCGGACACGTATGGTGCGGAATCGGATCATGCGATTCGTTTGGGTTTCCCGGCGTCCATCAGCATGTAGCCTTTGCCGCGAATCGTTTGCACAATTTTTGCAGGATGACCGGTATCGATTTTCTTACGGATGTGGTTGACATAGACGTCGATGACATTGGTTCCGGGGTCGAACGTGTAGCCCCAGATTTCTTTTGCGAGTTGCTGGCGGGTGACCGGATGGGAATGGTTGCGCATCATGTACTCGAGAAGTGAAAACTCACGCGAGGTGAGATCTATCGCCTTTCCGCCCCGTACGGCTTTGCGCGTAATCGTATCCAGCTGGAGGTCGCCGACACGCAAAACGGTTTTTGCATCTTGCGAGCGCCGGAGCAGTGAGCGAACCCGCGCGAGAAGTTCGCTAAAGACAAACGGCTTGGGGAGATAGTCGTCCGCGCCTTCGTCTAACCCGTGCACCACATCTTCTTTGGCGTTGAGAGCGCTCAGCATTAGTACGGGTGTGCGGATGCGGTCTTTGCGAAGCGCCTGAAGCACTTCGAAACCGTTTTTTTTCGGCAGGAGAATATCCAGTAGGACAAGGTCGTATTCACCCGACCGCGCTTTCCGTTCGCCGGTCTTTCCGTTATCTGCCGTATCGACGAGATACCCTTCCGCCTCGAGACCCTTTTTGAGGAATCGAGCGACTTTCTCTTCATCTTCAACGACTAAAATATGCATGTGCGTTCGGGATGGATCAATGAAAAGACTGTGTGCGGCGCCTGCAGAAAAATCTCTTGAAGGTAGTATATTTCTCTCAGAGTTTCAAATAGCACGAGGATCATTCATGAACAGTGTGTTTGAATATCACTCTTATTTCCGTATATTTTTTAATGTCCCTCCGCCGTAGAACCTCTGAACCGACGCAGTTGTTTATCATCATACGTAGATGAGACGGCTCATTCCCATATTGTGTTCTGCACTTCTCCTGCAAGGTTGTGTCCAGACGCTCGCGATTCGAACGATGGGCGGCATTCTCGATTACGGGTTTGAGGCATTCAACGAAGAGAGCGACCTGCTTCTGGCAGAGGACGCACTAGGTTCCAACCTGAAACTCCTCGAAGCGCTCATCAAAGGCGACCCGGAGAATGAGGGGCTGTTGCTGTTGGCGTCTCAGGGCTATAGCGCATACGCTCTCGCGTTTGCCGAGGACGAAAGTCCGGAACGCGCAAAAATGTTCTACTTGCGGGGGCGTGAGTACGGATTGCGGCTCTTGAGGCTGAATTCGAAACTACGCGCCGCGCTTGACGGCGACGCGGCGGCGCTGGTGAGTACGTTACAATCACTCTCGAAGGACGATGTGCCCGCTGTCTTCTGGACGGCGTTCGGCTGGGCGGGGTATGTCAACATCGCCCGCACGGATTTGGAGGCTCTTGCCGCTCTTCCGAGAATCAATGCGATGATGGAATTTGTCTTAGCGCGCGACCCCGGGTATTACTATGGCGGGGGACATCTGTTTTTCGGTTCGATTATCGGCAGTACGCCGGCGGTACTGGGCGGGAAGCCCGCGCGCGCGAAAGAGCATTTCGAGAAAGCGCTCGCGCTGAACGGCGGGAAGTTCCTGATGACGCACGTGTATTATGCTAAAACGTACGCCGTGCAGGTGCAAGATAAACAATTGTTTGAGTCGTTGCTGAATACGGTGGACGAAGCTTCGCTGGAGATTCTCCCGGAAGCGCGCTTGCCGAACGCTGTCGCGAAGAAAAAAGCCCGGATTTTGCGGGAAGCGATGGACGAATTATTCATCGAATAGGATGATCAATGAAACGTAGAACGCTCTACTTTTTCTTGTTTGTTTTTTTGGTTGGCACATGTTACTCTCAGCAATTCATTATCAAATTTGCCACGATCGCGCCGGAGAACAGCACCTGGTATAACGTGATGAAAGAGTACGACGCCGCCGTGCGCAAGGAAAGCGGCGGTAGGCTGAAGTTCCAAATATATGCCGGGGGCGTTTCGGGCGACGAACGAGCCGTCTTGCGGAAAATCCGCATCGGCCAATTGCATTCCGGCGGTTTTACTGGCGTGGCGATGGGGGAGATTGCCCCGTCAGTCCGTATTCTCGATTCACCCTTCTTGGTCCGTAACAATGAAGAAGTTGATTTTCTTGCCGCGCAGTTCGAGAAGGACTTCGAGCAAGCGTTCGAGAAGGGCGGCTTCGTCCTGCTCGGCTGGGCGGAAGTCGGGTTTGTGCATGTGTTCACCAATGCGCCGATCCAGAAACCGGACGATTTGAAACATATCAAACTGTGGACGTGGGAGGGCGACCCGGTGGCTGAGGCGGCATTTCGCGCGTTGGGCATCAGCCCGATTCCCATTGCATTCCCGGACGTGCTGACCTCGCTCCAAACAGGGCTGATTGACGCGTTTTATTCGACGCCGTATGCAACCATTGCTTTGCAATGGCATACGCGCGCAAAGTATTTGGTGGAAACGCCGATTTCAAGAGCGGCGAGCGCGGTATTACTTGCAAAAAGTTATTACGATAAACTTCCGGCTGACCTTCAAGAAATTCTCATGCGCAACGGAAGGACGATCCTTCCCAAGCTCGTCAAACTTGTCCGCGAAGATAATATCAAATCTACAGAGCTGTTGAAAAAATCAGGCATTATCATCCAACAGGTGAAAGACAGCGAACTGTCGATCTATATCGAAGCCGGTAAACGCGCCCGCAAGTCGCTTGTCGGCAAGCTTTACACGGAAGATTTCCTCGATACCGTTGAGCGCTCGCTCGACGAATTTCGTAAGAACAACCGGACGAGTAAATGAAGATTCTGCAACGCGTCGACGCGCTGCTTAATAAGTTCGAAGGAACACTGCTTGTTGTGTTCCTTACTGTTATGCTCGTGATGGCGTTCCTGCAAGTTGTCCTGCGTAATTTTTTTTCCTTCGGTTTTAGCTGGGCGGACATCGTGCTCCGCCATCTCGTCCTCTGGATTGCATTTTTCGGCGCGGCGATGGCGACAAGCCATGACCGGCATATTTCCATCGACGCATTTACACGGTTTCTTCCCGAACGCGTGAAACACGCCGCCCGCGTGGTGACCAACCTGTTTGCCGCCGTCGTGTGTTTCTATTTGATGTCTGCCGCGAGAGTGTTCATCGAATCCGAAATCGAATTCAGCACTGTGATCTTCGGCGACGTGCCCGCGTGGTACGCGCAAATAATTATTCCGGTCGGGTTCGGATTGCTGATGGTGCACTTTGCCATGCGCGCGCTCCTCGACCTGCGGTCGGCAATCAAAGGAGCGGAGGCGTAATGGAAATCTGGCTCATTGTCATTGGGCTGGTGTTGCTCGCGCTCTTCGGCTCACCGCTTTTTTCCATCATCGGTGCGGTTGCCCTCATTGCGTTCTACAATGCCGGTATCGACACCTCTGCCGTCATCATCTCTCTCTATACGATTGCGGAAACCCCCACGCTCATCGCGATACCGCTCTTCACGTTCGCCGGATACATGCTCGCTGAAAGCAATTCGCCCAAACGTCTGGTGAACCTCGCGCAGGCATTGTTCGGCTGGATGCCCGGCGGATTGGCGATTGTCGTGTTGGTCACGTGCGCATTTTTTACCGCGTTCACAGGCGCTTCGGGCGTTACCATTGTTGCGCTCGGCGGGTTGCTCTATCCTATTCTCTTAAGGGAGGGATACCCAGAGCAATTTTCGCTCGGACTCGTGACCACATCGGGAAGCCTCGGATTGTTATTCCCGCCCAGCCTGCCGATTATCATCTACGGGCTTGTTTCGAAAGCGAGCATCGACCAGATGTTCATCGCAGGCATTCTTCCGGGATTTTTCCTACTCTTCGCTCTGGGATTATACTGCATGCGCGTCGGGATAAAATTCGATGTGCCGCGCACGCCATTTTCCTGGAAGAACGTGCGCACGACGTTGCGCGAAGCCGTGTGGGAAGTTCCGCTTCCAATTATTATTCTCGGCGGAATTTACGGGGGGTTGTTTACTGCGACAGAAGCCGCCGCCGTGGTGGCATTCTATG
>DATCJD010000254.1:0-7600 GCA_036507435.1 Bacteroidota bacterium | reverse complement strand
AGCGGAGTCTCCAGAAGGGATGCCTTCGGCAGAAGCCTGACACGTGCATCATACGAGACCCTTCGACTTCACTCAGGGTGACACCTATCTTACTTTTTTGAGATAGCTACTACCTTAGCTCACACTACCCCAACCTCTGCCTTCTGCTCTTGCCGTCGCTTCGCCATTCTCTTACTCGCCCATTCCCATACTCGATACAACAGCAACACCGCCACAATCGCGCCGTAGGTGAGCGGACGCTGGGTATCGGCTTTCACTAACCAGAGATAGTGTATCACTCCCGCAATCGCCGTCAAATATATCAACCGGTGAAGCAACTGCCAACGCTTGCCGCCCATCCACTTGGTAATGCGGTCGGTCGAAGTGGCGGCGAGAGGAATCATCAGCGAGAATGCCGTAAACCCGGCAAGGATGAACGGACGCTTGGGGATATCCGCGAGAATTTCGTTCCACTCGAAGAACTTATCGAAATAGAGATACGTGAAAAAGTGGAGCGACCCATAAAAGAACGCGTACAATCCAAACATGCGGCGCAGTTGCAGTAGTTTATTCCAACCGGTGATGCGCCGGAGCGGCGTGATGCTCAATGTGGTAACGATAAACCGGAGCGTCCATGTGCCGGTCTCATCGGTGATGTCGTCCAACGGGTTTGCACTGAGCTGGTCAGTGAGCACACCGTACACGAGCCAGGTAAGCGGCGCGAGCGCCGAAATAAAAAGAGCGGGCTTGACCACCCGCCGAAACCACTGTTGTTGGTTCATCGTGTTCAAAGAATGTTACATATCGAAGATCATATACATCATGTCATTCCGAGTTCGCCGCGGCGAACGAGGAATCTAAGCGTCAAAGGGAAAATGAGATTCCTCGTCGTAACACTCCTCGGAATGACAACAGTTGACATTTTCCCGAAGGGACTCCTTCGGAGGAGCTTTGGTATTTGACATTACTCAATAATTTTTCGAGAGGTCCATGCCCGCGTACAAGTGCTCGACGTATTCAGCGTAGCCGTTGAACATGAGCGTCTTACGCTTGAAGAACTCGCCGATGCGCCTCTCACTGCTCTGAGTCCACCGCGGGTGGTCTACGCTCGGGTTCACATTGGAGTAAAATCCGTACTCATCGGAATTCGCCCGCGTCCACGTCGAGACCGGCTGTTTCTCGACGAACCGGATTTTCACAATCGACTTGATGCCCTTGAAGCCGTACTTCCACGGCACGACCAGCCGGAACGGCGCGCCGTTCTGGTTGGGCAATTCTTTGCCGTATAACCCGACGGCAAAAATTGCCAGCGGGTGCATCGCCTCGTCCATCCGTAAGCCTTCGACATACGGCCAATCAAGGTAGGGACGCTTCTGGCCCGGCATCTGTTGCGGGTCGAGCAGTGTGGTAAACTCCACAAACTTTGCTTTCGGGAGCGGCTCGAGTTTCTTGATGAGCGTGGCGAGCGGAAATCCGAGCCACGGAATCACCATCGACCACGCTTCAACACATCGCATCCGGTAGACGCGGTCTTCGAGGGTAATTCCTTTCAGGAGGTCTTCGAGATTGTACGCGGCGGGCTTCTTCACCAAGCCCTCAACGCTCACAGTCCACGGCTTCGTTTTGAAATTCTGCGCGTTCTCTGCCGGGTCATCCTTATCTACGCCGAACTCATAGAAGTTATTGTAGGTCGTTATGTCTTTGAACGGAGTCAACTTCTCGTCGGTATCGAACGGACCTTTCTGCTTCGGCTTCCAGTCCTGATGTTCGAGCGCGGAGAGGCGTTGTAGAGGCTCGCTGAGAATCGAACCGACGGCAAGCCCCGCCGCGACGGCGCCCGCAGTGCGGATAAATTCCCGGCGATTATGGTAAAGCGATTCGGAAGTGATCTCGGAGGATAGGATGTCGTTCGCGCGTTTGATGAGCATAACGTTTTCCTTATGTTAGAAGAAGTCCGGCATTCTCAAGGCGTGTATGCCGTAAAAAAATGTCGGACTTCATATCGCTCATACAACGAAATAGCGAGGGCCTTCGTTCCGTTACGTCCGCTCCTGCTTCCACCAGCGGTCGACCACTTCGCCGATGTGTGTCTCGGCGCCGCTCTGTTTCCACTTATCGAAAAAGCGGATGTCGGAGCTTTCCGGCTCGGGGTTGGGAAAATCTATTTGCACACGCAGAGGCATCGGCATCGAATCGCCGACGACGAGCGCCTCGCCTTGCCTCAAAGCGGGGAGCACATCTACCAACCCGGCAAACGAATCCGGCACAAGCCGGCGCACATAGTTCTGGTCGAGCGGGTTCGTGAGTCGCAGAATAACGAAGTTCGAACACTGCGAGAGGATGGTCTCGGAGACTTCCGTCGGGCGCTGGCTGACGATCATACAACTCACGCCGTATTTTCTGCCTTCTTTCGCTATGCGTTCGACGACGCGGCGAGCAGCTTTCGTCGCGGTGCCGCCGCTCGGCAAATAATTGTGCGCCTCTTCGAATACGAGGAGAATCGGAAAATCGCGGCGGTGCATGTTCCAGAAATTAAAGTCGAACGACATGCGGGCGAGCATCGCCACGATGGTATTCACGACATCGAACGGCACACCGCTCAAGTCCATGATCGTCACTTTGGCGGCTCCGCCTTTCCCGAAAATCTTTTCCATCAGCACCTTCATTGATTCCGACGTCAGGTACTGTTTCGGCTTGAACATAAACGCGTAGCGCGGGTCGCTCAGCTTGCTATCGAGCCGGACGAGGAAGCGCGTAAACTTCCCGTAGAAGGGACCCTCCTTTGTTCCGGAGGAACCGATGCCGCTAATCTTCTCCGTGTCTAAAAATTGGAGCTTTGCGCGCACTTCGGCGAGGTCGTAATAGACAGGCGTATCGATCGTGAGCACATCGGCGAGCGCGGTGTTCTTGCCCTTCTTCGACGCGATGACCATATCCTTCAACACGGTAATTTGGCTGGATGCGTTATCGTCGCGTTCGTCAATGAACATTTCCTGCAGTTCTTCAAAGTTCATCAGCCAGAACGGAAATTCCAATTCCGCAATGTTCAGGTAGTTTGATGAGCCGGCAAACGCCGCCTGGTACTCGTTGTGAATATCGAGGATAATAATATTCGTGTCCGGGAATGCGGTCACTTTCTGCAGAAGCGATGAGACGGTGCAAGATTTTCCCGAACCGCTGGAACCGAGCACGGCTATATGCTTGCCGAAAAACCGGTTCGGGTCGAGGAAGCTCCGCTCGTTCTCGAACATGGAGAGATTCCCGATGGAAAATCCGAACTTGCGGAATACGGAAAAAACCGCGGTTAAATCGGCGTCCTCTGCTAAAAACACCGGTGTATCGACCGCCGGCACGATGGAAACGCCGCGCTCGTAGCGGCCTCCTTTTACCGTTCCGACAAGGTTAACCGTCATGGTATATCGCTGGGAGTCCGTTCCGTTCAAAGATACGTCCCGCTTTTTGAAATCAGACACCATCGCGACGACGATCAGTTTCTCGAACGGAATGAGCACGTAACTGCTGATCTGTCCGATATAATACGTCTTGCCGTTAAGCTCCCGTACAAGATTCTCAATGTCCTCATCAACCAGTATGGTGACTCCGCCCGTGGTGACTTCCGAAACTACGCCAATGCGTTTTTGTTCTTGCATGTATTCACTCCTCTTGTCTGCAGAAATTGATGAACTGCGGATTGCCCTACGAGAGAACGCAGTACGCTACGTCTCTACGGAATTCAATGTTAGTGAACTCTCTTGACAACTACAACGGTCTTATCGTCCGTATTTTCCGAGCCTTTCGAATACTGTTCGACTTCCTCCAAAATGGCTTTACAGATGGTTTCGGAGCGTTCTTCGGCGAGTTCCTCTACCTTGTCCGCAATCCGCCGCTCGCCGTAGAGTTCGTCGTTGCTGTCGGAGGCTTCGCTGATGCCGTCCGTGTACATGACAAGAATATCCCCAACCGCCATACGGGTATTCTCTACCCGGTAGCGCTCCTGTGGAAAGGGACCTAACACTTGCCCGGTCGCTTCGAGCATTTCTATCCGGCGATCGCGCGCATGATAGAGAATGGGGCTGTTGTGGCCCGCGTTGCAGTATAGGAGTAATCCTTTCTGGTCGTCGGCAAACTCCGCGTAGAACATCGAAACAAATTGCTCTTCGGAGAATGTCGAACTTAACAGCGAGTTGATGCGCGAGACGAGCGAGCTGATCTTCGTATGGTACAATATCCCCATCCGCAGCGCGCCGACGACGTAGAGCGCCTGTGCCGCCGCGCGGAATCCTTTGCTCGCCGCGTCCGCAATAAACACACTCAGCCGGTCGTGTTCTTCATCCGCGAACAGGTAATCAAAAAAATCGCCGCCCACAATCCTATCAGGAATCGATAAGCCGTACAGCTCGTAATTATGGAATTCGAGATAAGGCTTCGGAAGGATGCTCTGCTGTATCTCGCGCGCCTTATCGATGTCGCGCTCGAGCATCTTTGCTTTCTGCTCGATCTTCTTGCCCTTCAAGCGCGCCGTCAGCGCGAGGCTGATGATATTCAGCTCGCTGAGATGGCTGTGGTCTAATTCATCCGAATTAAATGCGAGAATGTACTGAAACACGGGACCGTGTTTAGAGTTCAGCCGCTCGCCCGCCCCCGTCGCTGAATACTTGAGAATGCCCTTCTTGCGCAAATACTTGTCCGTCTCGCGCGCGATGATCGACCGGTGCATGCCAAGCTGGAGGAAAATCGGATACTCGGCAAGAGCGACGCGGTAACCCGGCTCGATGCGTTCGATCACGCCAATTTGATGAAGCAGGCGGTACGACTCGTTTGACGGTTCGTACTGCCAGATGCGCCCTCCCTGGATGCTGATGTTCTCGTTCTTCACGATTTCATTCACGACGTGTTTCAACAACTGCGCGTCGGATTTGAATTCGTTCGAAACAAAACTTTCTATCGTTTTATATAATCGTCGTTGGTGCATAGATTTTATATACTCGTTTTCCTTTTCAGTACTTCATAAATTTTCACCGGTTTTTCTTTTCCCTTCACTTTGACCGGGTCGAGGCCCACCAGCTTGAACTCCTGCGGCGCTTCGAGGTGCTTCAATGAAAGCTCGGACATCAACACTTGTCCGCCTTTTGCCGCACTGCACAACCGCGCGCCGAGGTTCACGTTATCGCCGATCACAGTATAATCCATTCTCTCCTCGCTTCCCATGGCGCCCATCACCATCTCCCCCGTATTAATGCCGATCCCGACGGCAATCTGGTCGTTGCCTGCAAACATCGTATCGTGCGCGGTGATTTCTTGTATCTCCAGCGCCGCACGCAAAGCGTTTTCCACCATCTTCTCGCCTTCGAATACCGCCACCAATTCATCGCCGACGTACTTGTCGATGTCGCCGCCGTATTTCTTCACGACCGCCGACTGGCTCGAGAGACAATGGTTGAGCATGGCTATGACTTTCTCCGGCTCGCTTTTTTCCGAAAACGCCGTGAAGCCGCGTATATCCGAAAAAAATACCGTCGCCACTTTGCGCATGCCGCCCAGCCGTACGCCTTGCAGGTCCGCTTTGCGGACTGCATCCACCGTTTGGCGTGAGACGAATTTCTGCAGGTGCAGGCGTTCGCGCAACCCCTGCGTCATTTCGTTGATGCGCCGGGCAAGGTTGCCGATTTCGTCGCGGGAGGAGACGTCCGCTTGAGCAGAAAAATCTCCTTCCCCTACACGCAACGCGATGCCTTCGATGAGTTTCACGGGGCGCACCACTACGGAATTCATGAACAACCGCAGGACTCCCCACACTAAAAAGATTGTGACCACTCCAACCGTTGCCGACCGCACTTTGTTGGAGGAGACCGCATCGTTGATTTCCTTCATCGAGGCGGAGATTTCCACCACGCCGCGCACGTCATGGTTCTTCCCGTGGCACGAAAAACATCGCTGGTCGTTCTTCATCGGCGTCAGTCGCACGAGCATTTCATCGCCCGCTTCGCTCGACACGAATTCCATCACCGAAACGCTGTCGACAACTTGTTTCGTTTCCCGACGCACACGGGGCGCGGGGTTCAGGAAACGCTCGTTGCCTTCTTTGTCATACACGCTCAGTTTTTGGATGACGGGAAGCGAGCGGATTTCATCAAGATAGTATCTTGCCGAACCCGCTCTGCCGACGAGCATGATGCCGCGAAACCCTTCGAACAACGCCGTCTGAAAAACCGGCGTGAGTTTCTTCGCAACATCGGAACTGAACTCCCTCAGCGAGTCCGCATGAAAATCAACCGCAAGCACGCCGCGCATCGGAAATCTCTCGCCGTGGCACACCTGACAGCGGTCTTCGTTCGCAAGCGGGAGCAACATGCGGAGCTTATTGCCGTTCCGCTGAAACTGCTTTGATTTTTCCTGATTCTCAATCAGTTCAAGAATTGCGTCGGAGTCGGTGACATCCTCGTCGTCGCCGAACGCAATATCGCCCAACCTGCTGTATACCCGCACGCGCTCGACCGCGGGGATGTTCTTAGAGGCGATCATGAGCGTGTCCATAAACTCACCTCCGCCACCCACCATGATATTGCGGAACGCCGTCGCGATGAAATCGCCCATGATGCCGGCGGTCTGCCTGACTGTCTCCTCGGTATTGCCGGTGCGGATGGCGGCAGGCTTGAGCGCTAACTGTAAGACGCCGCGTATATGGTCGCTTGGGTCGTGACAGCGCCAGCATTCGGTTCTATTATAGAGCGGCTCGTATCGCGTGAGCACTTCCTCATCACTTCCGCCCATCATCGCCCACTGCGTGTTATGGGTGCTCATCGTCTGGCGCAGGAGCGTATCCGTTTCGTGCACGTTGTAGACAACGCCCTCGCCCTCGCGCAGGAATACTTCGCGCCCCATCCGGTCGTAGATCGTCAGGTCGCCGAACGTCTTTAAATTCTCGCGGACGTCGTTCACCAACGCCGCGGCGAACGGCGCTTTGCCGGTCAGCATCACGTTGCGGATGCCCGCCGACAGCGTCTCCGAATAGAGCCAGAGCTTCTCATGGTGGTCTTTCACCATCTGCTCGGACTCCTTCTGGATGCTGACAATAACATAACTGCCGAACCCGATGAGCAGGACGGCTGTCAACAACAGGAGAATTTTATATTCGAGGCGTTCCCGGATTATCCGAAGCAAGGCCGATCCCCTTTAGTTCGAAACGGAAGGAACTACGTGCTGGCTGGCAGTGTCAAGATAGCGGAAAATGGAGTGAAAATCAACGCGAGGTATTACTGTGGAAGGAACCAATGTATGTATCCGCACTTCTCGCACACGAGACACAGAGCATTTTTATTTAACCAATCAAGGTCAAAGAAAGACAGGACGGCAGTATTCAGTTGAGCTTCCCGTTCATAGAATCGCGTATGATGGCATATTTCGCATCGAATAGTTATTCCGGCAACTGTTTTTTCTGACGCTTCCTGTTTCGAGAAAATTCCCATACGATTCTCCTTACTTTACCTGCCTATAATAAGCAATCAAGTCAGTTGCAACTGGCTTGACGCCCACTTGCCGAAGCATCGTCACCACCTGCCCGCGATGGTAGGTGGAATGGTTGATAAGGTGCTGCATCTGTTGCCAGAGCAACTGAGTGTAC
>DATCJD010000253.1:0-4059 GCA_036507435.1 Bacteroidota bacterium | reverse complement strand
ATGCAAAAGGAAAAAGTCGCTACTGCACAACCCGAAGACATTAGAAAAAGGACTTTTCGATTCGCTGTTACAATAGTCAAGCTCTCCGGTGAATTGGGAAATGACCGAGCGGCAAACGTCATCGCAAAACAGATTATTCGTTCGGGAACATCAATTGGTGCAAACGCTCAAGAAGCTGTAGCGGCACACAGCAAACAGGATTTCATATACAAAACAAATATTGCGCTCCGAGAAGCCCGTGAAACGCTTTATTGGCTGAAACTAATACAAGAATTAAGCATCCTCAAGCCGAGTACTATCCAAACCGTGCTACAAGAGGCTGAAGAAATAACAAAAATTCTTGGTGCAATCGTCAGCACAGCTCGCGGTGTACGAAAAACAACGAGTTAGTTGTACTATTGACTTTACACTTTTTACTTTTACCTTCACACTTTTTACTTGTTCTATGCACGAAGAAGAAGTACTCGGTAAAGCATACGACGCCCGCTTGATGCGGCGGTTGTTAACGTATCTCCGGCCCTACAAATGGCATGTTGTCGCCGGGATTCTGCTCAGCATTATAGTGAGCGGGCTTGAAGCCGTACGACCGTACTTTACGAAAATCGCCGTCGATACGGACATTGCCGCCAACGATAAGCACGGCCTCTTGATGACGACGCTGGCGTTTTTCGGCGTGCTTGTCTTCCGCGGATTGATGCAATACGCCAATGCCTATCTTACGCAGTGGATCGGACAGCGCACCATTTTCGACCTCCGCATGGAGGTCTTCGCCCACTTGCAGAAGCGTTCGCTTAGGTTTTACGATAGGAATCCCATCGGCAGGCTGATTACCCGCGTGACCAACGACATCGAAGTGTTGAATGAAATGTTCTCCTCCGGTATCGTCATGGTGTTTACGGACGTCTTTACCATTATCGGCATTTTCTATTTCATGTTCAGCATGAACTGGGAGCTTGCGCTGGTAACGTTGAGTGTGTTGCCGCTGTTGTTTTACGGCACGTTCTTGTTCCGCAAGCGGGCGCGGGAAGCCTACCGGCAGGTGCGCATACAAATCGCCCGGATCAACACGTTCATGCAGGAGCACATTACGGGCATGCTGATCGACCAGATTTTTAACCGTGAGAAAAAATCGTTCGAGAAGTTCTCCGGCATCAACGCGGCGCACCGCGACGCGAACATCAAATCAATTCTGTATTACGCGTTGTTTTATCCCGGAGTAGAGTTGATCGGCGCGATCGCCATCGGCCTCATCATTTGGTATGCCGGCGCGCAAGCTCTCGATGGAGCAATCACGCTCGGAACAGTCATGGCGTTCCTGCAATTCAATGAAATGTTCTGGCGGCCTATCCGTGACCTCTCGGAAAAATACAACATCCTGCAAACCGCGATGGCATCGTCCGAACGCGTGTTCCATTTGCTTGACGACAAAACAACCATCGCCGAACCCGCGCAACCTGTCCCGTTAGACAAGGTACGAGGTGAAATCGAATTCCGCGACGTCTGGTTCGCCTACAATGTCCCGTCGGACGGCGCGAGATCCCCCGAATGGGTGCTGAAAGGGATTTCTTTCCACATTAAACCGGGAGAAACCGTTGCCATTGTCGGGCATACCGGCGCTGGGAAGACTTCGATTACCAGCTTGCTCAGCAAATTCTATGAAGTCCAGAGGGGTGAGATTTTGGTGGACGGCGTGAATATCCAGCGGTTGCGTTCACACGATTTACGGAAACATCTCTCCATCGTCCAACAGGAAGTATTCTTATTCTCGGGCGATATTAAAGGAAATATCAATCTCGGAAATGATGATATTTCACTCGAACGCGTGCAAGCGGCAACGCGCGTTGTCGGAGCTGACCGGTTTATAGAGCAATTGCCTGGAACGTACGACGCCGAGGTGAAAGAACGCGGCGCGACGCTGTCGGTCGGACAAAAACAACTCCTCTCCTTTGCACGCGCACTGGCACACCAACCCAAAATTCTCATTCTTGACGAGGCGACGTCCAGTGTGGATACGGAAACGGAGCAGTTAATCCAGGCGGCAATCAGGAAGCTCTTGCTGGGGCGCACATCTATTGTTATTGCCCACCGGCTTTCCACCATCCAGCGCGCGGATAAGATTATCGTCCTACACAAAGGAGAAATCCGCGAGCAAGGAACGCACCAGGAACTCCTCGCACTCAACGGTATTTATAAACGACTCTACGAACTCCAGTATAAAGAGCAGGAAGTGAAGGTTTGAGAGCCTGAAACTCTTGCAACTCTCAACTTCCCTCCCTACATTCTTGCACACCGTTCCTGCTAAACAGAAAAATTCATGCCCCAGCAACAAAAAGTCATAAACATCGAGCGGCACATTATTGAAGGCGAACGGGCGCACCCGGGAGCAACGGGGCATTTTTCCGGCTTGCTTCGTGATTTGACGCTCGCGTTCAAAGTTATTTGGCGCGAGGTCAGCAAGGCGGGCTTGGTGGATATCCTCGGCGCAACGGGACGCGAGAACATATCGGGCGATGAAGTAAAAAAACTCGATGTGTTCGCCGACGACGTTATCTATAGAGCGATGGACCATGGCGGGCATTTGTGCGTTATGGCGTCGGAAGAAAACGAAGACGTTCTGCACATCCCCGACCAGTATCCTACGGGCCGCTACGCGTTGCTCTACGACCCGCTCGACGGCTCATCCAACATCGACGCCAATGTGAATATTGGCACGATTTTTTCCATCTACCGGCGCGTGACGCCGAGTGGCAAGGGACGGCTTGAAGATTGTCTGCAAGTGGGTTATAAACAAGTCGCCGCCGGGTACGTCATTTATGGTTCATCCACAATGCTGGTGTATTCCACGGGCGACGGCGTGCACGGGTTTACGCTCGACCCTTCAATAGGCGAGTTCTTGCTCTCACATGAAAACATCCTCATCCCCAAACGCGGGAAGATCTACAGCACCAACGAGGGAAATTCCCAACGGTGGGACGAGGGAATGAAAAAATACATTCACTACTTACACGAAGAAGACAAAGCAACTAACAGGCCCTATTCTCTGAGATATATCGGCTCGATGGTCGCCGATATCCACCGCACGCTCTTGTACGGCGGCATTTTTATGTATCCCGGCGACAAGAAAAATCCCGACGGTAAACTCAGGTTGATGTACGAGTGCAATCCGATGGCGTATCTCATCGAACATGCCGGCGGGCGGGCAAGCAATGGGAAACAGCGGATTTTAGACATCCAGCCGACTGCACTGCACCAGCACACACCTCTCTTTATCGGGAGCGAGGAAGACGTTGCTATCGCTGAAGAATTCGTTCAAGGTAAACGGTAGGAGGCACATGACAGAAAACCAACTCATCGCTGAAACGGATTTTGTCGTCGTGGACGTCGAGACAACGGGCTTAAGCCCGACCGAAGACCGTATTACCGAAATCTCGATGATGAAAGTACGCGACGGCAGGCTCGTGGATGAATTTGCAACGCTCATTAATCCCCTCGTCTCTATTCCTCCGGAAATAACCGAACTCACCGGTATCGATAACTTAATGGTGAAAGACGCTCCCCCGGCACGGGAAATTGTGCCGACAATTGCCAATTTTCTCCGTGAAGCTGTGTTCACGGCACACAACGCGCCGTTCGATTGGGGATTTGTGTTTCACACAGCACTACGCGAACGGGGCATAGAACTCATCAATCCGCAATTGTGCACGGTTCGGCTTTCACGTAAGATTGTCCCGCAACTACCGAGTAAATCGCTCGGCCAAGTGGCGAAATATATGGAGATCGATATTCCCGCTCGGCACCGCGCATCGGGCGATGCGTATGCAACCGCCATGCTGTTGATTAAGTACATTTCGTACGTCGAGAAACGCTACGCGATTAAGACGGTGGAAGAATTGTTGAAGTTTCAGTATCATGCGAAGGTGACAGCGTAAATCTACACCTACCTTCCCACCGCCCGCGGCATTGAAACCAAACTCACATTCCCATCTTTATCAACAGCCTGCACACCAAACAGATATTCGTCCTTCGTCGCCTTGAGAGCAATAGTCGTGTCCGATGTAA
>DATCJD010000252.1:0-4443 GCA_036507435.1 Bacteroidota bacterium | reverse complement strand
AATACAATTGTGCGCAATCTGGATGAGATTATCAAGCTTCACGCCGCGCTTGATGAGCGTTTCCCCGAGCGTTGCACGGTCAATACAGCAATTTGCGCCGATACTGACGTCGTCTTCAATCACTGCAATTCCGAGTTGGGGTATTTTTTCATACGTCCCGTCGGATTTCGGGGCAAAGCCGAACCCGTCGCTCCCGACTACCGTCCCAGAGTGGATGATCACCCGGTTGCCTACCCGGCATTGGTGGTACACCGTGACGCGGGGATACAGTAAGCAATCGGAGCCGACCTGCGCATTCCTGCCGATGATACAGCTGTGAGATATTTTCGTATTATCTCCAATGACCGCTCCGTCATCCACCACCACATGCGCGCCGAGGGCGACATTCCTTCCTATCCGCGCGGATGTTGCGACAACGGCGCTTGGATGTATGCCTTCCGGAAACGGGTCAACTTTCGGCATCAATCGGTCGAGCACCCGCACAAAGCCGACATACGGGTCGTCCACCCGTATAAACGTTATCGCTCCGTTGGGAGTGGAAGGCAGGGCTTGGGTCTTTGAAATGAGGACGGCGGAAGCATTGGTGCTTGAAAGGAAACGGTCGTACTTCGGGTTTGCGAGGAAGGTTAACTCGCCCGCGCGGGCTTCTTCAATTTTAGCTACACGGGCAATCTCTACGTTGCCCTTGCCGACGATCTCTCCATTCAGCCATAATGCGATTTCCTCGACAGTCATGCAAGCCCTTGGTCAGTTTTTGGGAGCCGTCGTCGCCGGGATGCTTACTTGCAGTTTGGCGAGCACTTTAGCAGTCAGGTCGTTTTCTTCGTTCGAGTACATCAAAAGAATTTCGCCGCTTTTATCAAAAATGTAATCGTATTCTTCTTCCAGCGCGACGTCCTGAATCGCCTTAAAGACACGGTCTTGCACAGGCTTCATCAGTTCGTTCTGCTTATTGAACAAATCGCCGTTCTGCCCGAACTTGAGATTGCGGAAGTCCGCTATCTTTTTGTCGAGGTCCTGCAGTTCTTTTTCAGTCTCTGCGCGGCGCTGGTCGGTCATGATGAGTTTCCGTTTATCGTATTCATCGAAACGTCTTTGCCAATCCTGCTGCATTTTCTGAAGCTCGTTTTGCCACTCGACAATCAACGCGTCCAGCTGGCGCTGCGCGTCTTGGGCGTCCGGAAGCTGTTTCATTATTGCTTCGGAACTGACATGCCCGATTTTGGTCTGCGCAAGCGCATCCACTGACAGCGCCACCGCCAGTACGGCAACCACTGTATACAAACGTCTCATAGTCTCACCTTATCTAGAACCCATCTCAATAACACGCGTAAAGGGCAGAAGCCCTCGTTTTTTTATTCCCCCCGACATAAAGGTCGGGGCTATGATTTTGTTGCTGTCTTACTTTTTCACCGGTGTCGCCGCACCCCGCTTCAGGCGGTCAAGCACTTGATACGTGAGGTCATACTTGGCGTCGGCGAACAACAGCATGGCATCGTTGGCTTTATCGAAAATAAAGTTGAAATTCTCATCCTTCGCAACGGTTTCAATCGACTTAAGAATCCGGTCGCGGATCGGGGTCAGCCGTTTCTCGCGTTCAGTGATGGCTTCGCCCTGGCGCGGGTCGAACTTTTGCGCCTGTAGTTGCAGGTACCGTTGACGCATGTCGTTCAGCTCCTGCTCCTTCGCCTGCACCGCAGTCGGTTGCATCATCGCTTTTTTCTTTTGGTAATCGTCGAACTCTTTCTGGAACGTGGTGTCCATTTTCGCAAGTTCATTCTGCCAGCCCCTGATAAGCGTCTCAAGCTCTCTGACGGCTTGTTGTGCTTCCGGAAGGTCTGCTAAGATTTTTTCCGAATCGACATATCCGATTTTCAATTGCGCCGATGCTACGGAGACCGTAAGTATCAAGCTTGCGATTACACCGACCAATAAAAATATTTTTTTCACGATACCCTCTCAGCTATAAGTGATTAAACGATTGTTTGATAATCTATCTTAACAGTTGAAAACCTAACCCCCTGCCTTCCCCCCGCGTGAGGCGGTCGGAACGTGTCCCCCTTGGAAAAGAGGGACAAAAAAATATCTTTTTTTCCCCTCCACAAAGGACGGTTCGAGCCGCACATGAGGGATCAAAACTTGTTTCATTACAAATTAAAAGACTTCTAAAAAATCCAACATAGTGTGGTAGCCGCAGGCTTTGCGTTTTTTGCATCCCGCCGCATTTTGGCGGGATAGCCTGCAAATTTATTCAAAAAAACGCAACCTAAAGGTTGCGGCTACCATACGTAAATAATTTTTCAGAAACCTCAACTAAGATACTAAAATCCTCTGCCAAACTGAAAGTGGAATCTCCACCCCGGTATACCGCCGCCGGGTAACGGAGCATCGAAACCGTAGCCGTAATCGAATCCCACCAGACCGATGGGGTTAATCAGCAGTCGAACGCCCATCCCTGCAGAGCGGCGCAGGTTGAGGGGATCCTGAATCGAATGGTCCAGCCACACGTTGCCGGCTTCCGCGAAAGCGAGTGTGTAAATAGGGATAGGATTAAGCGCAAGCGCGAAACGCAATTCAGCCGAGTGCTTAATCATCGCCCTTCCGCCTTGGTTGCCCTCTTGCGGTCCAACACTGCGGTCTTCGTATCCGCGCAACGGGGTCGTCTGGAATTGCCCTAACCCAGTGCCGCCCATGTAGAAAAACTCCTGCGGCGGAATGCGCGAATTTTTTTCAAATTCAAAAATAAATCCGATGGTGCTCGAGACCGCCAACGCGAGACGGGAACTTCCGAACACCGGCACGTACCAGTCTGCAGAAAAAATATGCTTATGGTACCGTGCATTGCCGGGCAGGAACGGTCCCCCGTTGATTTCCGTCAGCAGGGAGAAGTTCGAACCCGAGGACGGGAAGATCGGGCTGTCTGTGCTGTTACGGGAAATAACCTGCGTGATGCCATACTGGGTTGTGATTCCCTCCTGATAATAGCCGGCGCCGAATTTCACGTCATTACGCTGGAACTTTATTGTCCAGTCGGCTCGGAAGAAATCATCGGGCCAGCGAAGCCTTCTGCCCAGGCGAATTGACGCTCCCGTTAACTGCAAGTCATAGAAATAAATCTGCCGCGTATCGAAAATACTCGCGCCGAAGAGCGTCGGCGTATCATACAACCACGGCTCTTGAAAACCGACCGAGAACGTCCGGAAACGGTTGCCCTCGCCGAACTGCCAGTCGAACGTCAGCACTTGCCCAGCCCCGCCGCGGAATGGTTCCTTCAGCGAAAAATTGTTGAACGCCAATCCCAATGCGCCGTTGAACCCGAACAGCCCGCTGTACCCTACCGACATGTTGAAGGTGTCGCTGGATTTTTCTTCGACAGCGTATTCAAGGTCGACCGTTTTGTCGTCCACCGGTTTAACGTCCGGCTTGATTTTCTCCGG
This sequence comes from Bacteroidota bacterium, assembly GCA_036507435.1. Lineage (GTDB taxonomy): Bacteria > Bacteroidota > Ignavibacteria > UBA10030 > UBA10030 > JAKEEG01. Next base: position 1,006 of record DATCJD010000252.1, on the reverse strand, counting down.
GTTGAAGTAATTCAATTGCGCCAACTGGCGGGCGCTTCGGAGCACCAACTCGCGGCTGAAATCATCGCCAGGCCTCGTGTACAACTCACGGCGAATGACTTTTTCGTACGTTTTGGTATTGCCCGTCACCCGCACTTGTCCGATCTTAAACTTGTTCCGCTCCCTCACATGGAATGTCAGGTCGACGCTGTCTTGTCCTACACGATTCTCTTCCGGGTCAACCTGAAAGAACAGGTAGCCGTTGTTCATATAGAGAGAGGAGACGTCGTTTTCCGCTTCATTACGATAAAGATTTTCGTCCAACTTTCCGGTGTCGTAAATATCGCCGGTTCGGAACCCAAGCCGCGCGGTGAGCGCTTCATCCGGGTACACGGTATTTCCTTCCCAGGTGATGTTCCGAATTTTATACTGCGGACCCTCAAACAAGTATATATCGAGGGTGACGTACTTGTTATCCGGGCTGTACGAAATGGAATCCGAAAGAATTTCGACGTCCCGGTAGCCGTTCTTGCGGTAAAACGCGAGGATAAACTTTTTATCTTCCTCGTATTTTTTCTTATCGAATTTATTGCTTTGCCAGAATTTCCACCATGTGCGCGCGCTCGTTTCTTTCATCTCGCCCGTCAGGTCGTCGTCGTCGAACTGGGTATTCCCGTAAAAACGGATATTATCGACAACGATTTTCTCCCCTTCATTAACGGTCAACTTGAGTATTACGCGCCGGCTTGTGGTGTCTTCGGACGGGATGGTTTCCGGCGTTATCACGGCATTCAGATAACCCTCTTCATCATACTTTGCCTTGAGTTCGCGGATGATCCAGGAAATCTCCTGTTGGGAGACAATCTGACCCCTGACCATATTCACCGTTTTGAGAACATCGTCCTCGCTCAGTTCGTCATTGCCTTCGACTTCAACCCTGTCCAATCGGGGATTTTCCCGGACGCGTATCAGAAGATACACTCCTTCGGGCGTGCGGTTTTCAATAAAGATTTGGACGTCATCAAAA
>DATCJD010000251.1:0-3339 GCA_036507435.1 Bacteroidota bacterium | reverse complement strand
GGCGTGGGGCAAATTTTCCTGTTGCGTTGGAAGGCGCCCTGAAATTAAAGGAAATTTCATACGTCCACGCCGAAGGCTATCCGGCGGCAGAAATGAAGCACGGTCCTATTGCACTTATCGACGAGAATATGCCGGTTGTGTGCGTTGCCCCTAAGGATGCAATCTACGAGAAGGTGATGAGCAATATTCAGGAAGTCCGCACTCGTAAAGGTCGCATTATTGCCGTTGCGAACGAAGACGACCACGATATAGATGCTTTTGCCGAATTTGTCTTGCGGGTTCCACGAACGTATGGATTTTTTGGCCCGATTGTGAATATCATACCGCTCCAGTTACTTTCCTATTATATCGCTGTTGCTAAAGGTACGAATGTCGACCAGCCTCGTAATCTTGCAAAAAGTGTGACAGTGGAATGACGCCGGTTTGATTTTCCACTAAATGTTGCTAACTTTCCTTAGAATCATGGTCATACAACACAGGAGCAGAGCGTGAATACAGACTTACGGTTTAAACCGAACGATTGGGCTTTAATTTTAGGCGCGTCGAGCGGGTTTGGAGGAGCCACGGCGATCGCTCTTGCCAAACACGGCATGAATATTTGCGGCGTGCATTTTGACCGCGCGGCAACCATGCCCCTCGCGGAGCAAGTGAAAAAGGAAATTGACGCGGCAGGGGTGCAATCTCTTTTTTTTAATGTGAACGCCGCCGACCCGGGAAAACGCAATGAAGTGCTTGATTCGCTCAAGAGTCAAGTAGAAAAATCAAAAGATGCGCAAGTCCGTGTCGTTATGCACTCCCTCGCGTTCGGAACGTTACGGCCGTATATTTCTGAAAAGCAGGAAATGATGATGACTCAACAGCAGATTGAGATGACCATGGACGTTATGGCGAACTCACTTGTCTATTGGGTGCAGGGTGCGTTTACACGGAAGCTGTTGCGTAAAGGCTCGCGCATTTACGCAATGACAAGCTCAGGCGGGAGGACGCAGATCCCCGACTATGGCGCGGTCTCCGCCGCAAAAGCGGCTTTGGAGTCGCACATTCGTCAGTTAACCATGGAGATGGGCGCGTTCGGCATTACGGCGAACGCAATTATGGCGGGAGTCACCGATACGCCCGCGCTAAGAAAAATTCCTGCGAATGCAAAGTTAATCACTACCGCTCGTGGAAAAAATCCACAGATGCGATTGACCAGCCCGGAAGATATTGCCAAAGCGATTGTCCTGATTACACACGAGTACGGAGATTTCATCGCCGGTCAGATTGTAGCGGTTGATGGAGGAGAGGAAATTGTCAGCTATATCGGACAGAAGAACGCCCGGGAGCTAGAGTAAATCTTCGTTGACATTTCCTGAAAAGAGTGGTAGATTTACATTGGTGCGGGCAATCGACGCACCAATTTTTTTGATATGAAGCATTCGATGCTTGGACAGGTAGCTCAGTCGGTAGAGCAACGGCCTGAAAAGCCGTGTGTCGCCAGTTCGATTCTGGCCCTGTCCACTGAAAAACGAGGTCTTCCATCATCTTTGCCCCCGTTTGAAAAAATACGAACACATGAACAGACTCTGCTTCATGAATGATTATCTTTTCATTTCACAACGTCTATGTCAATAATAATTGAATAACTCCGAGAGGTTTTCTTATTCTTCAGAATGGCAACAAAAGTGTTAGAATGCCAACACTTTTGCTGTTTGTTCAAACTAAATAATATTTTAGGAGACATACTCCTCATCTATTCGCAGTTATGTCATATTTCGTTGGGACTGGCGACTATGCTGTACGATTTCTGGCTAGCGAATTAACAGCGTAGAGACTCTATAATGTTATGCCGTATCCACATGCGTTTTATAAAGAGCAGATTGCAATGGAAAATACTCTGCATTGCTTAAATATGCTATTGGTTTTCTGAAGACAAATCATAATATTACAGGTGTCTACAACGCAAGACTCAAGGCGAATTCAAATTGAGTTATTCTTGTGAGTGGGCAAAGAATTAAAAATTTGAATGCTAGGTGGCTGGGTGTACTTTCCTTCCTCTTGGGTCGGTCTATGGTGGATAGACCGGTCCACCCCGGTCACCTAGTTTTTATTTATAGACCATCAGTGATAGATTCACTCTTTCTTTACCGGATTAGGTAATCAAGCAGGGTTCATTCCTAGAAGGCGCCAGATTATATGAAGAGAGTTTTCAAGGTCGTTCAGTTTGGGTTGGGGCCCATCGGTATTGAAACAGCAAAGACAATCTTAGAAAAATCAACAAGCGGTAATGTGCAGTTAGTTGGCGCAATCGATATCGATCCTGCAAAAGTTGGAAAAGACCTTGGAGAGATACTGGGCAATTCCTCTCCGTTAGGAATTATCGTTTCCGATAAACCTGAAGAAGCGCTTCGCGCAACACAACCGGACGTCGTTCTCCATACCACATCATCGTTCCTGGAGCGTATTTATCCGCAATTAGAAGTGTGCATTACGTCGGGTGTTCATATTGTCTCTTCGGCGGAAGAATTATTTTTTCCGTACGACCGACATCCGAAGCTTTCAAAGGAACTCGACGAGCTTGCTACAAAACATAACGTGAGCGTTTTAGGCACCGGTGTGAATCCCGGATTTGTGATGGATACTCTTGCCTTGGTTGCAACCGGAGTGTGTACGCGCGTTCGTTCAGTACGGATTGAGCGTGTCGTAGATGCGTCTAAAAGAAGGTTGCCTCTACAGAGAAAAATCGGAGCCGGCTTTTCCGTGCAGGAGTTTGAAGAAAAAAAGAAAACCGGGACATTCGGACACATAGGTTTACGTGAGTCGTTGCTTTTTGTAGCAGACGGGTTGAACTGGACGTTGGAAACTATCGACGAATTACTACAGCCGATGGTTGCAAGCGCAGATGTTCAGACTCCATACATCTCGGTGCAAAAAGGGCAGGTGACCGGTATTCATCATTCTATCACCGGCAGCAGTAACGGTACGATGAAGCTTAGCCTCGACTTGAAAATGTATGTCGGCGCTACCGACCCCCACGATACGGTGTTTGTCGATGGCGACCCCCCGATTGAACTTGTTATTCGTAACGGCGTGTTCGGCGATAGTGCTACGGTCGCCGCTCTGGTTAATGCTATTCCTCTCGTTGTTGGAGCAACGCCGGGCCTCAAAACAATGAAAGATCTCGCGATCCCGCGAGTATTCTCTGCCTAATCCGCTTTTGGGACAGATGTTCCTCGAGTATGATGCAGAAGAAACACATTATCGGTGTTGTCGGCGGCGTAGGACCTTATGCCGGACTTGATTTGGTTAAAAAGATTTTTGACCAAACAACCGCCAGTATTGATCAAGAGCACCTTCCTG
>DATCJD010000250.1:0-13840 GCA_036507435.1 Bacteroidota bacterium | reverse complement strand
CGAACAACCGGGCTTGATGGGGTCGAGAATTGCGTATGCGCTGGGCAAGCGGTCAGCGGGTTCGTGGTGGTCGCAGACAATCACGTCGATGCCTGCGTTTTGCGCGGCGTCAATTTGTTCGACGGCGGTGATCCCGCAGTCAACCGTGATGAGCAACGACGTGCCGCGTTCTTTAACGATGTCAATGCCGCGCATCGAGACGCCGTAACCGTCTTTGATGCGGTCCGGGATAAAGTAAGAAACCTGTGCGCCCACGCGTTTCAGAAACGACCAGAGGAGCGCTGTCCCGTTCGTCCCGTCTACGTCGTAATCGCCGTACACGAGAATGGGTTCCTTGCCGACTACAGCACGCGAGATGCGTTCGACGGCTTTCTCCATGCCGTCCATTAAGAATGGGTCGTGAAGGTCTATGATATCCGGACGGAAGAACGCTTTTGCTTTCTCGAACGAATCGATACCCCTGCTGACGAGGAGTTCTGCGAGCGTCATCGAAAGATTGAGTTCGTCTGAAAGTCTTTTGGCGACCCCAAGCGATTCGTTGCCGAGGAGCGAGGTAGAATCCGCGGGGGATGCTTGCTCGTGCAGGAATGTCCAGCGGTATTCGCGAACAGGTTTCATGAGAGGGGTGAAAAATAAAATCGAGCCAGAGGTCGAGCGGAGTCGGTCGATAAGCCGAATTCTGTCTTCCCGCTTGACGCCCGAAAGGGCGGGCAGGGAGGCAGTCATTTCTCTGATGCGACCTACCCATCACTGATTCACCGGAGCGAATAACGCGCGGGCAACGCGTCTCCCAACGCGAACGTCGGGACGAGTGACTTACATGGCCTTGCACCTGGCGGGGTTTGTCGTACCGTCGGCATTGCTGACGACGTGGTGGTCTCTTACACCACCTTTTCACCTGTTTCTCCCCGCCCGACATGTCGGGACGGGAAGATGTATGTTTTCTGTGACACTATCCGTTCGCACGGGATGTAGCCCGTACGACCCCCGCTTAAAGCGGGGCGCCGTGCCCTGCGGTGTTCGGACTTTCCTCATCCCGTCTGACGAATCAAACGGAACGCGACTGCCTGACCGAACTCCGCGACCTCTGGCGTTTCTTCTTTAATTACACTTTTTATACTGTCACGCGGCGCTTGGTATCGATGCCGAGATTGGCTAACTGGTCGGCTTCTTTATTAAGCTCGCGCACGACGTGTTTAATTTCAAATGTGAACTGTACGTCCTGTAATAACGAATGCACTGCCTGAAAATGTTTTTTTAACGCTGCATCTCTCACGCGGTACGTGCCGTTCATTTGCTTGACCATCAACTCGCTGTCTGAATGAACGACGAGTTTCGTGCACGTCATATCCCGCACAACTTGCAGACATCTCCGCAGGGCGGAATATTCGGCTATATTGTTCGTCGCTGTGCCGATAAATCCGAATTCCTCTTTGAGCGTAGCGCCGTTCTCGTCTTTGAGAATGACGCCGATGCCGCTTTCGCCGGGATTGTTGCGAGACGCGCCGTCGATGAACGCGAAAATCGTCATTGCGCCGCGCCGATGCTTTCGACGATTTCATCGGATATAATCATCCTGCCGCAGTGCTCGCAGATATGGAATTTTGAGCTTGTGCGCAGTTCGAGCACCGTTTGCGGTGGGACGCGGTTAAAACACCCGCCGCAGGCATTTCGTTTTACCGGTACGACTGCTTTTCCACCTTTGGCTTTGCGGACACGCTCGTACTGGCGCAAGTCGGCTTTATCAAGCCTAACGACGATTTTTTCGCGTTCGTGGCGGAGCTTATTTTCCTCTTCCTCGTGCTCTTTATTAACCAGCGTCAACTCCGCTTTCTTTTCGTCCAGTTCCTTTCGTAATTCCTCTATTTCCTGGGCAAGCTTTTCTGCATCAGCTTTGGAGAGAGTGGCTTTGCCCTCCTGTATTTCAATGTCGCGTGTGAGCTTGGTAATTTTTTCCTGTGCGTGGTCGGCTTCCCGCGCCAGAGCGTCATACTGGCGGTTTGTTTTCACCTCGAATTGCTGGGTCTTATACTTTTCGATGTGTTCCTTGAGTGAAAGAATCTCGAGGTCTGCCTGGTCGCGAGTAATAAGCGACTGTGTTACGGTATCCTCAAGCTCTTTTTTCTTCTTTTCTTTGGTCCGGAGTTTCTGCTCAAGGTCGGCAACGATGTGCGGCAAGTCTCCTTTGAGGTCTTGCACTTCGTCGAGATTCAAGTCTATCTTTTGCAGGGAGTAGAGAAGTCGTAGCCGATTTTCCAAATGAAGACTCCTTATTATCTATAAATAGTGTGCGGGATTCGTTGAATACTTTGTGATGTTGACTATCAATCGTTCGTTGTTAAGTCGAGCCGCTTGCCGCAGTCGCTCTGCAAGCGGCTTAAGAATAACCTGTTCCGTTTCATAGTGTCCGGCGTCCACCAATGTAATACGACCCTCTGCCGAGTGGTACGGATGATAGCGAACATCGGCAGTGACGAATGCATCGGCGTCTGCGCGTACGGCAGTCTGCAGAAGATCCGAGCCGCTTCCGCCGCATACCGCCACCCGCGTAATGGTACGCGAGGCGCCAACGGTATAACGAACTGCATCCGCCTTGAGAGATTTTTTTACGTGTTGCAAGAATGCTTTCAACGGCAATCCCTTCGGCAGGTCGCCAACAGCGCCCATGCCGAAATTCGGACTTTCATTTTCCAACTGATACACATCGTAGGCGGCTTCCTCGTACGGATGCACACTTTTCATCGCCGCAACAATAAGGCTGACCATAACACGCGGCGCAATCATCTCTAATCGAATTTCTTTCGCCGTCTCCAATTTACCCGCTTTGCCGACAACAGGTTTTGAGTTTGGCGAACCGCGGAACGTCCCGGTACCGCTCAAGCGGAACGAGCACGAGGAGTATTCGCCGATAACCCCCGCTCCCGCCCCGGACATCGTTTCCGCAACACGATTAACATGTTGCTCCGGAACGAACACAACGATTTTTGCCAACGTTCCTTTGAGCGGAGCGAGAAATCCGATCTTCTTCAGCCCCAGCGTTTCCGCCAATGCAAAACTGACGCCGTGTTTCGTGAAATCCAAATTCGTGTGCGCGGAATACACGGCGATATTTTTTTTCGCCAGCCGCAAGACCATGTTCCCGGTTTCATCGGACGTTGTGACTGCTTTCAACGGCCTGAACAAGAGCGGGTGGTGCGACACAATCAAATCCGCTTTCTGCGAAATCGCCTCAGCGATGATTTTCTCTGTTATATCAAGTGCGACGAGTACTTTCGACACGCGCCGCGAACGGTCTCCGACCTGCAGTCCGACATTATCCCGTTCCCACGCCGTCCATAGGGGTGCCCATGCTTCGATGGCCCGTTCGATATCCGCGATCGTCATCCGCGTTCCTTGCAGGGGATAAAAAAAGTGTCCCGCTTCTTGGGCGGGACACTTTGACGAGATTTAATCGAAGTCGTAGGTGACAACCGGGTGTTTGTGCCTTTTCGTTTTGAGCATCGCCAGCTTGTGAGCAAACTCATCTGTGAATACAATTTCTGTTGAATATATAGTAGAGAAAAAAACTCTGAAATGCAAGCACTTGCTTTTTCGGTATTGTGTCTCTACAATTATTGAATAGGTGTGCTACGGCAAATAACTCTTTTCAGCCGTATCGGCAATTCGGGGGAAGCATTCAAGGAATACTCAAAGGACCAACATCATGGGTGAAGTGAAAACAATGACCGTCGAACATCTATCTGGGTACGCTTTTGCAGCGAAGGGCGGCTCAAATCACTATGTTGTCGTAGATAGTGTCTATGAAGATAAGCCGGCGGGTGCGCAGGGACCTATGGAGTTGCTCCTTGCCGCGTTGGGCAGTTGCAGTGGCGGTGATATTGTCGAAATCCTCCGCAAAAAGCGGCAAGCCGTACATCGTTTTACTGTACAACTTTCAGGAGAACGGGTAGAGGATCACCCGCGCGTGTACAAGAGCATCCATATGATATTTGTTTTTCACGGCAGGCGCATCGACCCGGCTTCGGTGGAGCGTGCGATTGAACTCTCCATGACAAAATATTGCTCGGTGCATGGGATGCTGTCTAAGGCGGTTGCGATCACGCACGAGTACGAAATTCACGAATCGGAGTAAAGGGAGAAAGGGGACAGCTGAGGATTATTTGCCGTCTTCGGTAGAAAGTTTGCGGAATTCGTACTTCTCGAAATTGATGTCACGCAGGCGTTTGATTTCAGTATCGATGTGTACAAAGTGTTCTTCGAATTTTTTCATCAGGGTCTTATCGTCCGGGGCAAGCTGTTGCCTCTGGACGAGGTCTGAACTGATCTTGATGGCGGCAAGCGGGTTGTTGAATTCGTGGCACACGGTGACGACGAGTTCCCGAATCGCTTCAGCCTGTTTTTCTGCGATGAGGAGCCGCTTTTCAACTGTTTGGAGTTGCTTGTGCCGCTGAACGCGGTCGAGCACGTTCAGAATAGTGCGCGGGAGGAGGGATTCAGTCAGGTCGTCTTTCACCAGAAAATCCTCCACGCCGAGTTTCATCGCCTCGATTGCTAACTTGACGTCGCGAGTCGACGTAATGAAAATAATGGGAGTCTCGTTGTTGAGCTGGTTCAACTGGAGGCAAAAATCGAGGCCCGTCGCTCCGGCGAACTGGTAATCCGTAATAATGATGTCGAGCGAAGGATTTTTTTTCGTTTCCTCGATCGCGGCTTCTACGTTGTCTTTCCAGATCAGTTTGTACTCGTGGTCCTGGTATTTCTGAAGATGGTGTTGTACAATCTTCACGAATGCCATGTCGTCATCAACAAGGAGAACGTTGGTTGTTTTTGCGGGTTGAGGATTCATTGATGAGTCCATGTGTGTCGGTAAAGTAAGAGTTGATTGGCAGAGTTGCAACAACCGTCTGCGCTCTGCATTCGCAGAATACCAATTGCGCTACACCAAGTATCATATTGATGTATTCCGGCGTGAGAGAAAGTATTGCTTTTCGTTAAGAAATTATCTATACTCAGCAAGCTACAATGTGGCTCCGAAGGAGGTCATTCACGTACAAACACACATTCTCCTTTGGTAAGGAAACCTACCGATGCCGGCAAAAAATCGAATACTCGTAGTTGACGACGAAGAAGCGCTTCGTACCGTGCTCGGTTCCGAGCTTGAGGACGAGGGCTATGTCGTGCAGATGGCGGGCGACGGAGACGAAGCGATCAAGATTCTCGAAAAGAATGCGTTCGACTTAATTCTTTTGGACATCAAAATGCCGACGGTGGACGGATTCGAGGTCCTCAAGTTCATAAAGCAAACGCACCCGCTCAGCAAAGTCATCATGCTGACAGGATTTGCCGACCTGAAGAACGCCATCGAATCCAAAAAGCTTGGCGCGGAAGATTTCGTCAGCAAGCCCTACGACCTTGTCGACCTCCTCACCACCGTGGAACGTGTGCTCAGTGGTGTATAACCTCTTGTTGTTCCACAGCGCCTGCTTTGGATAAGAGGGACTCGTATGGCAAAGAAGTATCACATCCTGATAGTGGACGACGAAGAGTCCATCACCTTTCTCCTGCAAACCGAGCTTGAAGAATTCCCCGAGTACGAAGTCGAGACCGCGCTTAATGGCACGGAAGCCATCAACCTCATCCAATCGAAACCGTACGACGTCGTTTTGCTCGACATCAAAATGCCGCGCGTGAGCGGCATCGAAGTCCTCAAGTTCATCAACGAGCATTCTCCTTCCACGCAAGTCATTATGCTGACCAACGTCGTCGACGTCAAAACGGCGATTGAAACGATTAAACTCGGCGCGTACGATTTCGTCAGCAAACCGTACGACCGCGACCAGCTCTTGGCGGCCGTCGAGCGCGCGCTGGAACGCCGGCAACTCGTCATCGAAAAAGAAGTGATGAAGCGCGAGATCAACCGCCTGGGCGGCAGGGTGGAGATCGTCGGGCAGAGCAAGGCGTTCCACGAGGTGCTCGAGCACTCGAAGAAGGTCGCCTCGAGCGAAGCATTTGTCCTTATCGAGGGACCGAGCGGCACCGGTAAAGAGTTGATTGCGCACCTTATCCATCAGGAAAGCCCGCGTAAGGAGCGTCCGTTTGTAGCAGTGAACTGCGCGTCTATACCCGACCAGTTATTGGAAAGCGAATTATTCGGGCATGAGAAGGGCTCGTTCACCAATGCCTACACGACGAAGCAAGGATTGGTGGAAGTAGCGCATGGCGGAACGCTCTTTCTGGATGAAGTGGGGGACATCAGTCCCATGACCCAGCCCAAGTTGCTCCGGTTTTTAGAAACGGGCGAGTTCCGCCGCGTCGGCGGCACAGCTTCTATGAAAGTAGAAGTACGTGTCGTCTCCGCAACGAACAAAAACCTCCAGAATGAAGTAAAGGCGGGAAAGTTTCGCGAAGACTTGCTGTACCGGCTGAACGTTGTGAGCATTCGCCTGCCGAGTCTCAAGGAACGTAAAGAAGATATCCCGTTACTGGTAGATTATTTTCTTTCGCGCAAATCCAAATCCCAGCCCAAGAAAATTAGTCCGCAAGCCCTTGAACTTCTTACGCACTACGACTGGCCCGGTAATGTCCGCGAATTAGAGCACGTGATCGAAGGGGCGACTGTTATTTGCCAAAACGATATAATCGAACCGACCGACCTATGGATTAACGCGGCACTGTCTGCTTCCTCGCGCAGTGTGGGAGAGTCGGCTCCAACCGCCGCCGTTTCGAGGGATAACGGGACAGCTGAATTGATTTCCCTCGAAGACCTCGAAAAAATCCATATCGAAAAAGTTCTCCGCCATAACCGCTGGAACCGGATGAAGACCGCCGAAATGCTCGGGATTACCTCAAAAACCCTCTATTTGAAGATAAAGCGGTATGGGTTGAAAAGCCGCGGCGGCGAAGAAGAATAAACCGTACACCCCCACCCTCAAACCGTCTTAACAATTTCTTAAAAAAAATATTTTTTTTCATCAAACGGTGCAACTTTTTTTGGGTTGCAAACGTCTAATACAATGCAACACCTAAGCAACACATATCTCCTTCTTAAATTGAGCCGGTTCTTTTCTGACGTGGTGGGAAGATTAGACGCCGGCTCAATTTTTTTGCCATTCTCCTTACACTCCAACCTTGACTTTCCGTTGAATTTTGAGTATTTTACTCAATGTTAAGTCCTTTTCTTCTCTGTTTGTCGCATTCACTATACACCTCTGCCCCCTCCGTAGAAAAGAATTCCAAAGGAGCGACGTAACTGCATGCCGAAGTTTCAAGGCGTAGATTATTATAGTCTCGACGAACTTCTTTCCCAAGACGAAATCTTAGTCCGCAACACCGTCCGCGAATTTGTGGATGAACACGTCCTGCCGGTGATCGAAAAGCATTACATCGCCGGTACGTTTCCGATGGACCTTATTCCGAAGATGGCGGAGTTAGGTTTGTTTGGTCCCACTCTGCCCGCGAAATACGGCTGTGCCGAAATGAACAACGTCGCCTACGGACTGATGATGCAGGAGTTGGAGCGCGGCGATAGCGGCGTGCGGAGTTTTGCTTCGGTGCAAAGCGGGTTAGTGATGTACCCGATATTCGCCTTTGGGACGGAGGAGCAGAAAGACCATTGGTTGCCAAAACTCACCTCCGGCAAAGCCATCGGGTGTTTTGGGCTGACGGAACCGGATTATGGTTCGAACCCCGGCGGCATGGTGACACGCGCGGAGAAAAAGGACGGGGGCTATCTTCTTAACGGCGCAAAAATGTGGATTACCAACGGCACGCTTGCCGATGTGGCAGTGGTGTGGGCGAAACTAAACGGCGAGATCAAAGGATTCTTGGTCGAGAAGGGGATGAAGGGATTTACCGCACCGGAGATGACGGGCAAACATTCCTTACGCGCTTCGGTTACCTCCGAGCTTGTGTTTCAGGATTGTTTGATTCCTGAAAAAAATATTCTGCCGAAATCCGGCGGGCTGAAGTCCCCGCTCATGTGCCTGACGCAGGCGCGCTACGGCATCGCATGGGGCGCTATTGGCTCCGCGATGGCGTGCTACGACACCGCGCTCAATTATTCCAAGAGCCGCATTCAATTCGATAAGCCGATTGCGTCGTTCCAATTGACGCAGGAAAAACTTGTCCACATGGTTACGGAAATCACGAAGGCGCAGTTGATGTGTCTGCAAATCGGGCGGTTGAAGGACCAGAACAAAGTAAAATTCACGCAGGTCTCCATGGCGAAACGGAATAATGTATACCATGCATTGGAAATTGCGCGCGCTGCGCGCGAAATTCTCGGCGCAAACGGCATTTTGAGCGAATACCCTGTGATGCGCCACGCCGCAAACCTCGAATCCGTGAAGACGTACGAAGGCACGCACGAAATGCACACCTTAATTATCGGCGAAGATATTACGGGTATTCAAGCGTTTGTGTAAATAATACGACGATGCCCTCTAAAAAAATACTTGGTGAAGCGATCACATTTGACGACGTCCTGCTCGTCCCGGCGAAATCGTCCGTACTGCCGCGGGAAGCCGATGTGAGGACGAAACTCTCGCGCCACATTGAACTGAACATTCCGCTCGTCAGCGCGGCGATGGATACCGTGACCGAAAGCCCGATGGCGATCGCGCTTGCGCGCGAGGGCGGCATCGGCATTCTGCACAAGAACATGTCCATTGACCGTCATGCGGAGGAAGTCGACAAGGTAAAGCGCTCCGAAAGCGGGATGATTCAAGACCCCGTGACGCTTTCTCCCGAGAAGAAAGTCGGCGAGGCGCTCAGTGTGATGAAGAAATACAGCATCTCCGGCATTCCTATCGTCAAAGACGATAGGCTTGTGGGCATTCTTACGAACCGCGACCTTCGCTTCGTTCCCAACCTCAGCCTCGAAATTTCCAACGTCATGACGAACGGCAGTCTGATCACCGCTTCCGTCGGCACGACACTCGACGAGGCGGAGGCGATTCTCCAGAAAAACAGAATTGAAAAACTCCCCATTGTTGATAAGAACGGCAAACTCCGCGGGCTTATCACATTTAAAGACATTCAGAAAAAGAAGCGCCACCCGAACGCGTGCAAGGATAAACTCGGCAGGCTCCGCGTCGGTGCGGCGGTGGGAGTAACGGAAGACACGCTGGAGCGCGTAGCCGCCCTTGTCGCCGCGGGAGTGGATGTGATTATTGTCGATACGGCGCACGGGCATTCGCAGGGCGTGTTGGAGATGATCAAGCGCATTCGGTCGAAGTTCGACGTCGAGTTGATAGGCGGCAACGTTGCCACCGCGGATGGCGCAAAAGACCTCATCCGTACGGGTGTTGATGCTATTAAAGTCGGCATCGGTCCCGGCTCGATATGCACAACGCGTGTCGTGGCGGGAGTGGGCGTTCCCCAGATCACGGCGATAATGGATTGCGCGAAGGTTGCGCAGAAATCAAAAATTCCGGTGATCGCCGACGGCGGCATTAAGCAAACGGGCGACATTGCGAAAGCGATCGCGGCGGGCGCGGATACGGTGATGATCGGCAGTTTGTTCGCGGGCGTCGAAGAAAGTCCCGGCGAAAAAGTTCTCTACGAAGGCAGAAGCTACAAGATGTACCGCGGCATGGGTTCGTTGGATGCGATGCGCAAAGGGAGCAGGGATAGATACTTTCAGGATGTGGAGGACGATATCCAAAAGCTTGTGCCGGAAGGCATCGAGGGTCGCTTGCCCTACAAAGGCTCGCTCGGTGAAACGGTGTACCAGATGGTCGGCGGATTGCGCGCGGCGATGGGGTACTGCGGCTGTCGAACGGTTGCCGAGATGAAACACAAAACGCATTTTGTCCGCATGACAGACGCCGGGTTGCGCGAAAGCCATCCGCACGATATTAACATCACCAAGGAAGCGCCGAATTATCACCTCTAAGCGCTCACCGATGAACTCACAACGGCTTGATGCACTCCACCGCAAGCTTTCGTCCGCTCGCCTCGACGCTTTTCTCGTTACGTTTCTTCCTCATATTCGTTATCTTACCGGGTTCTCCGGCTCCAATGGGTTGTGTGTCATCACCGATTCTCGCCACGCGTTCCTTACCGATGGGCGTTACCGGGAGCAAGTGAAAGAGGAGGTGCGCGGATTTCGTACTGTGATTGCGAGCGATAGTCTCTTGAAAACAGCCGCGCAGCGGAAACTTGTTCCCGTGCGTGGAAGAATTGGCTATCAGGCTCAGTACCTCACGGTTGCCGAACTCAACAATGTGAAGAAACTTCTTCCTCATGCGAGACTCGTTGCGACCAATGGTCTGGTGGAAGAAATTACCGTCGTCAAAGACGTTTCGGAAATTCAGTTGCTCAAGCAAGCCGTTGCCATCACCGATAAAGTATTTACAAAGCTTTTGCGCATCATCAAACCCGGAGTGCGCGAGTGTGATGTTGCGGCGGAGATTTCGTACCTCCACAGAAAAGAAGGCGCGGAGGCGGATGCGTTCGAGCCGATTGTTGCCAGCGGATTACGGGGCGCGTTGCCCCATGCCCGCGCGACAGAGAAAAAGATTGCCAAAGGCGAACTGATTACGATTGATATGGGCGGGCGTTTCAAGGGCTATCATAGCGACATGACGCGCACGGTTGCCGTAGGGAAACCCTCTCCGCGTGCGCGCAAGATGTATCAGGTGGTCGCTGATGCCCAGCAACTCGCCATTGAATCCGCAGGCAGTGGCATGAGCGGCAAGGCGTTAGATGCGGTTGCGCGAACATATATCAAGAAGAAGGGATACGGCAAATATTTTAACCATTCGCTGGGACATGGGCTTGGATTGCAGATTCACGAATTGCCGCGGCTCTCGGCGCTGAGCAAAGATATGCTTGCTTCCGGCACTGTCGTTACCATAGAGCCGGGGGTGTATATTCCCGGAGTGGGTGGAGTGCGGATTGAGGATGATGTTATAATCCGAAACGGATATTGTGAAGTTTTGAATAGGTCGCCGAAGGAATTGATAATCTTATAACAAAAACCTTCCGAAGGTTTTGAACCTTCAGAAGGGTAACTCCGAAATGTCCGACACTCTCAGAAAAGTTCTCGTTATCGCGTATTACTTTCCTCCGCTCGGACTCAGCGGCGTGCAGAGGACGACGAAGTTCGTCAAGTACCTCCCCACGTACGGCTGGAAGCCGACGGTGCTGACGGTCGCCCCGACAGGCTACTACGCGCTCGATGCGTCGTTGTTACTGGAGGTGGAGGGGACGGAGATTATCCGCACGAACTCGCTGGACGCGAACAGGTTATTCCGGAAACAGGGCGTTGTCAACATGCCCTCCGAACGCATGCGGAAGATGTTGCAGTTCGCGGGTGATACGATGTTTGTGCCGGACACGAAAATCGGATGGAAGCATAATGCCGTGAAAGCCGCGAGCGACCTCTTGCGCCGTGAGCGCTTCGACCTGATATTTGCCACCGCGCCACCGCAAACCGATTTTCTTATCGGCAGGGAGTTGAAGAACATCACCGGCTTGCCGTTAGTGTTAGATTACCGGGATGCATGGCTGGATTATCCGTTTAAGTATTTTCCCACGCCCCTGCACAAGTATTTAAACTACCGGCTTGAAAAGCAGGTCGTTTCCGCGGCAGACCGCATTGTTGTTACGCACCGTCGCGTGAAGGAAGGAATTCTGAAGCGCTACCGGGGACTTCACTATAATGATGTGACGATTGTGCCGCAGGGATTCGACCCTGAAGATTATAAGCGCGGAGCGAAAGAAACGAAGCGGCGCGACCGCTTTCGCATCACGCATGCAGGGACATTTTACGGCGGCAGGAATCCCTCTGCGCTACTGCATGCGTTGAAAAATTTTCTCACAGAATCGCCGAACCTCAGAGAAAAAATTGTGTTTTCGTTCATCGGTACGGTCCGCCAGCAGGACAAAACGCTTGTACAGCAATTGGGCTTGGAGGGTAATGTGACGTTCCTCGGCTATTTGAATCACCAGGAATGCTCGAACTATCTGCTTGCATCGGACGTATTGTATTTCGTACTTGATAACGACTACCAATCACCTGGGAAGCTCTATGAATACCTCGGCGCGCGAAAACAGATTTTAGCTTCCGTGGTGGACGGGTACATGAAAGAGGTGGCCGAGGATTCCGGCGCGGCGGTATGCGTGCCACTGGGCGACGTTGCCGCGCACGAACACGCGCTGCGCGATTTCTTTCGCCAGTACGAACGAAAAAAATTAAAACAGATTCCGAAGGATTATGCGGATAAATTCAACAGGGTCGCGCTCACGGGAGAACTGGCAAAAATGTTTGAGTCGCTGATGGACTACGATAGACATGCGATCACGAAACTTCAGGAACCGGTAGCATGAAGATGCTCCTCATCGGTTCCGGCGGAAGGGAACACGCCATGGCGTGGAAACTGAGGCAGAGCCCGCAGGTCCGGGAATTGTTTTGCGCTCCGGGTAATACCGGCATTGAGGGCAGTGCGACGCTTGTACCCATAAAAGCGACGGAATCGGATAAACTCCTTTCTTTTGCGAAAGAGAACAAGATTGACTTGACCGTCGTTGGGCCCGAACAGCCTCTGGTTGAGGGTATCGTTGACCTCTTTGAGAAACACGGGCAGAAGATTTTTGGTCCGAGCAAAGCCGCAGCAATGTTAGAGGGGAGCAAGGTGTTCTCCAAGAATTTCATGCAGAAGCATGGAATCCCGACAGCGCGTTATGAAAGCATTTCTGCCGGCGAACGCGGGAAGGCGGAGACATTCTTGAGCGAGATGACATTCCCCGTCGTTGTGAAGGCGGACGGCCTTGCCGCAGGGAAGGGTGTTGTCATTTGCGAGACACTCGGCGAAGCTTTACGCGCGTTTGATGAGATGACAGGCGGAAACAAGTTCGGCATAGCCGGTACGCGCGTAGTGATTGAAGAATTCTTGCAAGGCGAAGAAGCGTCTGTGTTTGTTGTCACCGATGGTTCGGATTTTGTAACGCTCGCTTCTGCGCAGGACCACAAACGCATTCACGACGGCGACCGCGGAAAAAATACCGGCGGCATGGGCGCCTATGCCCCCGCGTCTATCGTTAATGACACTTTGCTTGAGCAAATCACCGCACAAGTAATCCGCCCGACTCTTGACGGCATGCGCAAGGACGGAATGCCCTACCGTGGATGTTTGTATTGCGGGCTGATGATTACGGAAACCGGACCCAAAGTATTGGAATACAACTGCCGCTTCGGCGACCCCGAAGCACAGGTGGTTATTCCCTTGCTCAACGGGGACTTTGCAGAATTATTGATGTCCGTCGCTCAAGGAAAGCTCAACAGCCAGCACGCGAAGGTTCACTCGGGCGCGGCTGTATGCGTGGTGATGGCGTCAAAGGGCTACCCGGACGATTATGAAACCGGGAAAAAGATTTCGGGGTTGGATGCATTTCCCCACGGGAATGATACCGTTGTGTTCCACGCCGGCACAAGAAAGCACGGGAATGATATTGTCACCTCAGGCGGGCGTGTGCTTGGTGTGACGGCGATGGGGCAGGACTTGGAATCGACTATTGCACAAGCTTATCGCGCAGTGGAACATATTTCATTTGAGGGTGTGCAATTCCGTCGCGATATTGGAAAGAAAGCGCTCACAAGATTGCAAAGGAGTGTGCAGTGAAAATCCTCATCACCGGCGGCGCGGGGTTTATCGGTTCGCATGTCGCGGATGCGTACATCAATGCCGGACACCAGGTGGTGGTTATAGACGACCTTTCGAGCGGGGTGCGCGAGAATTTGAACCCGAAGGCGAAATTTTATCAGGCGGATATTCGCGGCGACCAAATCGAGGGTATCTTCCAGCGCGAAAAGTTCGATGTGATGAATCACCACGCG
>DATCJD010000249.1:0-5994 GCA_036507435.1 Bacteroidota bacterium | reverse complement strand
AGCCCCGCCGCGCCGAAATCACGACGCACAACTCCCATGATGAACGCCGTGGCGGCTTCTTCCGGAAGTTGGAGCCAGTGAGTCGTGAGAGGAACGAGCGCTTGGGTCGCCAGACGAAGCGCACCGGTCAACTGTGCAACGCCCACTGCCAGTGCTCCGACAAAAAACCACCCGGACGCTTCTTTCATAAACTGCCACGTTCGTATCGCTGTCTTATGCATGACGTTTCCCGCCTTTGGCAATCTCATCGGCGGTAAATCGAGCAGGAGGGGCGTGGAGCTTCCCGGAAGCACACGGTTCAGCACTGTACCGATAAGCAAGAACACTCCTGCTATCACCAGAGTGTAGATAAGCATCGGGAGGAACCCCGCGCCCGCCAACAACGCCGCGATGACCGCGAGCTGGGCTGAGCACGGGATGGCAAACTGTAGTATGGTCGTCGCGATGGTTTTCTCGCGTTCCGTCCCGAGTAGCCGCGTCGTTATGGTGGCTGATGTGACGCACCCAAACCCAAGAATAATCGGGATGACCGCACGCCCGTTCAAGCCTAAGCCGGTGAGCGAGCGGTCCACCATCGTGGCAAGACGCGGCAAATAACCGCTGTCTTCGAGAATCGAAAGCGCCGTATAAAATGCGGCGACTAACGGCAGGAGCAGAAAGAGCAGGTAGGTCGTCGTCATCGTGATGACGCCGAACTCGCCGACAAGAAGTACGCTCAGCCACGAGGAAGAAGGCACGAACGAGTGCACGACGCCGCGCACCCACGGTCCCCATAGGTTCTGCCCAAGCTCGCCCTCGGTAAACCCAACCAAGTCTTGTGCAATGAGTTTTCCCACAATGAGGTAGACAACATACAAGACGACCGCTAAAAGCGGTATGCCGGTCGCGGGATGGAGCGATAATTTTCCTAATACTTCCGAAAAACGATTTGTCTTCTGTAGGTCGCTCAACACATGGTCGACAATGTAGTTCACACGGTTCCTGCGCTCGATATATATTTCTTCGCGTGTTGCTTCGGGCTGAACGCCGTGCCGCTTGGCAATCACTTCGTCACCTTCGAGCACCAATAAGGCTTCCGCCTGCGACCCGACACGGTCCAGCATCGCATGAAGTCGCGCATGCAGTTCCTGCCGCTGAACTCCTTCGCGAGCGCGCTCAATCGCTCTCTGCAGTTTCTCCGTATTATCGTTTTTCACTGCTATAATCGGTACAATTTCCACGCCAAGAAAATGCGAAAGACGGGGGATGTCTATCGTTATTCCGTGCTTCTTCACCTCGTCCATGAAATTCAACAGGACGGTGACTTTCTTCCCGGTATCAATTAACTGCTGGGTGAGGAAGATATCGCGTTCGAGATGTGTTGCGTCAACAACATTTAGGATCACGTCGGCTTCAAGGATGATATCGCGGGCGACGGATTCTTCGTCGTTGAACGATGAAACGCCGTAAATTCCCGGCGTATCGAAAATATTATATTGACCGAACACGCCACGTGTAATTTGTACAGTTGTACCGGGATAATTGGACACGTCTACGTACACGCCGCTCATACGATTGAAGAGAAGCGATTTCCCGACGTTCGGATTTCCCGCCAACACGACGGTCGTTTGTTCAACCCTATCATTGAAAAACGTCAATTCCGGGTGTCTGTGTTTATTGAAGTGCGTGAGGCTCTTGCCCATGCAACGCTCCTTCGTTGTTCAGAACGACGACAATCTGTTGTGCTAACGTATGGCCGACGGCTACATACTGGCGATTTTTTCGAAGTACGATAGTCCCGCCCGGCAATTTTTCATAGCACGTCACCACCTGGCCTTCATGAATGCCAAGCCGGATAAAGTGATAATAGAACAGGTCATTGCGCGGGAGCGAGAGAATACGCATCACCTGGCCGGGGACAGACTCAACAAGTGAAAATTGGTTATCCTGTAACATGGTCATAACAATCATCCGTTTGCGTTATACTGTTGTTGTGCTTTTCCGGGAAATCTGTTTGCCGTTTGTCGGCAGAACAACATCTCCGGCGTTCATAGCTGTGCCGCAGAATTCACACTCATAGATTCTCACCATAGCGGCGCCTTCGACAGCATCTGCATTGACGAAATTCCAACGAACAAATCGAACCCGACACTCCCGCTCTACTCCGCATGTCGGGCACACGCCTCTGGTTAGTGCGCCTGCTTGTTTCTTGTTCTTGTCCATCTTGATATTCCGACACACCTGTTTGTTCTGGCTGTTCCATGGCTATCCCACTAGTCTGTCGCATTGATTGACGCCTCTTGCCCCGCGGCGATTTTTTCACCAAGATAGTTGTGAATAGCCTCAGCCGCCGTTTTTCCGTCCTGCATCGCTAAAATAACCGTCGCGCCGCCGCGAGATACATCACCCCCGGCAAACACGCCCTTGCGGTTCGTTGTCCCGGTGCTATCCACGATAACAGTCCCTCTCTTCGACACTGCAAGGTTGGGCGTCGTGGCTTGCAGGATAGGGTTGGGACTTTGACCGATAGCAATAATCGCCGTATCAATTTCAATAATAAAACTTGAGCCGGGGATCTCAACAGGTTTTCTCCGCCCATCCGGTCCCGGTTCACCTAACTCCATTTTGACGCACTTCACCGCTTTGATCCACTTGCCCGCATCACCGAAAAACTGTACCGGGCTGGTAAGTTCAAGCAGTTCTACCCCTTCTTCCAACGCATGGTGGACTTCTTCCGTCCGTGCGGGCATCTCCGCTTTACTGCGGCGGTAGATGAGATACGCTTTTTCTGGACCGAGACGGATTGCGGTACGAACGGCGTCGAGCGCGGTATCGCCGCCGCCGAAGACCGCGACACGCTTCCCTAACTTTACCGGCGTATCAACGTCTGGAAACCGATAGCCCTTCATAAAATTGACTCGAGTAAGAAATTCGCTGGCGGAATACACACCGGGAAGGTTTTCCCCCTGAATGTTGAGAAAATTCGGCGTTCCGGCGCCCGTTCCTAAAAAGATCGCGTCGAAGCCGAATTCGCTCAGCAGTTCATCAACGGTCGCCGTGCGCCCGATGATGAAATTGGTAATGACCTCTACGCCAAGTTTTTTTACATTCTCAATTTCACGGTCGAGAATGGACTTGGGCAAACGGAACTCCGGAATACCGTACCGCAACACGCCGCCAGCCGCGTGAAGCGCTTCAAATATCGTCACGCGGTAACCTTTCTTCGCAAGCTCTACGGCGCATGTTAACCCTGAGGGACCCGAGCCGACAATGGCGATTTTCTCGTTTCGCTGTTTGGGGAGCACAATTTCTGCGTGTCCGCCGGAGTGATAGACATAGTCGGCAACGAAACGCTCCAGCTTCCCGATGGCAAGCGGGGGATGTTTTTTCCCCATGATACATTCGCGCTCGCATTGATTTTCCTGCGGACATACCCTGCCCGTCACAGCGGGTAAATAACACGCTTCCTTGACTTTTGCCGCGGCGGCTTCATAATCTTTTTCGAGAATGAGCTTGATGAACGACGGAATATCAATGCGCACCGGACAGCCGTCAATGCAGACGGGATCCCGGCAATCAAGGCATCTCGCCGCTTCCAGCGCCACGAGGGACTCGTCAAACCCGAGCGATACTTCCGTAAAATTCTTGTTCCGCTCCTCCGGAACTTGTTCACGCGGAATCTGGCGCGGTATCTTCATCCGTTCAGAGGGTTTTAGTCTGTTTGGCATTTCGTCCCCTCTGTTTCAAGTTCCCGCTCAAATTTTTCACGGGACAGCTGTTCAAGGTCGTGATAGGTACGGTTGCGCGCGATCAGTTCATCGAAATCCACGGCGTGTGCATCGAACTCCGGTCCGTCCACGCAAGCAAATTTCATCACCCCGCCGACGGTAACACGGCACGCGCCGCACATGCCCGTTCCGTCCATCATCAACGGATTGAGGCTCACAAACGTCGGGATGGCAGTCGGACGAGTAAACTCGGCGACCGCTTTCATCATCGGAATCGGACCAATGGCGTACACCGCCCCGACATGGCCGTTGGATGACATGTATGTGCTGAGAGCATCGGTTACTCTGCCCTTTATGCCCGCCGACCCATCTTCCGTCGCGATGACAACCTTGTCGCAAAACGAGCGAAGTTCATCCTCTAAAATAATGAGATCCTTCGACCGCGCACCGACAATGGTGATGACCCGGTTTCCTGCGTCCTTCAACGCGCGGGCAATCGGAAATACTTCCGCAGTCCCAACGCCCCCGCCGATACATACCACTGTGCCGAACTGCTCAATGGGAGTCGGATTCCCCAGAGGTCCGGCGACATCAAGGAGATACTCTCCCTGCTTCATACGGCTCAACAACATCGTTGTTTTGCCGACAGCCTGTACAATAATGGTGATCGTGCCTTCCTGCGCGTTACCGTCAACAATGGTAAGCGGAATCCGCTCGCCGGTTTCATTGACACGAAGTATGACGAAGTTTCCCGCTTTGCTCTTCCGCGCAATGTACGGCGCGTGAAGGACGAATTTCGTAATAGTGTTCGAGAGAATTTGTTTTTTGACTATGGTAAACATGTGCGATTTTTCGTTGTTTCTGTTGCCAAACTCAACTCGTTTGTGTCGCCGCTTGAGCCGCCGCCATCCGTTGTTTCACATCTTCAACAATCATGATCACGAGAGGAAAATAGCGGTCTAGAGCGCACTCAAGATCGCTTCGTTTCGAACATGTCCCGTCGGCGTGCTGGCTTTCGCACATGATACATACATTCCGGCGCAGGGAATTCATATATGCCGCGTAGGCGTCGGATTTCGTGTTTGCGATCGTTGTGACGATTTCCGACAGATAGACCTTCAACGGGCAAGTTTCTCCAACCGGAAGCAGACAGTTTCCTTTTCTGTCGCCGTCGATACACTTCGGACAGATTTTCTTCTGTATTTCAGTCCAATATCTCTCCATGATGTATTCCTCCTTAGTGAGAAAATTGATAGATACGATGCACAATACCCGAAGCAGATCCTTGTCTTGTTACTCGCCACGTACCGCTTGTCATCAGCCCGAGCGAACTGCCAGTCGATGAGTATATCCCGCTGATTTCATCCCCCCGCAAGAACCCTTCGAACAGCGTTGTCACCGTGCACTGGTAGTTGGAGTCGAAGTATGGTTCGAGAGTTCCCCGAACACGGTTGCCATCCATCACGACAAAACTAATTACAAGGGTTTGCACAACTTTCCAGCTGACAACGGGTCCCTCATAATGATAGGACCGAGAAGGATTGTTCATCTCCGCTTCCGGCGCGAGCATGACAATACTGCCAAAAGCAGAATCCGTTCCTGCTTTGAGCGTGAATGAGATAAGCCCGTTTCGGTCATTTGTGGTGCTTGTATATTCTCCAGCCCACTCGCCGGCAAGTTGTTGTAACTCCGCGTGCCCGGCAAACACCCGCACAGGCTGTTGCACGGTACCACAGCCCGCCGCGCCTGCTACGAAAAGCACAATGCTTGCTCCAATGAGATACTTGAAATGAAGATTGTTCATGATCCGCTCTTTCGTCATACAACCACATGCTCCTGCCCGGATAACTCGTCATCAAGCAATACTCCGGCAAGATTTTCTTCTGTGTCCTCAACATTTTCGCAACGGACAAAACTGCAACACATGGCGCAATGGTACGCTCGCGTGAGTACAATATTGCTGTCTCCATGAGCGCCGGTGTACGTCGTCCGGTATCCTGTGACATTCATCTCCCTCAACACGCCGCAGATGGGGCAGAGGTCAACGTTCGTCATGGTTTGTCCTCCTGAGTAACAGCCTTTGGCGGTTTCGCGGCTTGGCTTACAGAACCGTTTTCCTGCTTTTTGAGATGTGAACCGTTTCCGTTCATCGGGTTGAAAATCTGTTCCAGCTGTTCGTACATGTGCCAGCGGGCAGTAACATCCTCCTGGGCAAGTTGCATAAGCTCTCGTGCTTTTTCCGGGTCGCTTTTCTTCAGCATTGTAAACCGGGTTTCCTGGTCTGTGA
>DATCJD010000248.1:0-5228 GCA_036507435.1 Bacteroidota bacterium | reverse complement strand
GTTGCGGCGCAGAATACGCAAGCCGTACACGCGTGCCGCCTGCGCGCTGGCGATCGCCGCCGCGTCCTTCCGTTTGTGCTCGCTGACCATCTTGGCGGAACCGGCTGTGTCCTCGTGCGCGATCACTTCGACGCCGTTGAGCTTCCGCAGAAACAACTCGCACTGTCCCAACGCTTGCGGGTGGGAGTAGATGGCGCGAATATTCCGAACCGGCACCCCGGGTAATGCCATGAGATGAAGCTGGATGCGAAGTTTCACTTCTCCCACGATGTTCAGTTTATGCCGGAGGAGAAGGTCGTAATTCTCGTGTACACTGCCGAACAGAGAATTCTCGATTGGGATAATTCCGTAATGCGCTCCGGACTTAGAAACAAAGTTGAACACGTCCTTGAAGTTTCGCTTCGGCCGTATCTTCGATTTTTTCCCGAAGAACGCGCGCGCCGCCTGCTCGCTGAATGCGCCCGGCTCTCCCTGGTATGCGATGGTTGGCATGTCTAGTATTGACAGACCTTCCAGTTTAATAAACCCGGAATGTCTATTCGGATATTAAAAATTCGATTCGTCGCGCCAGCGGATAAGCCGCCACGGGTCCTGAGCTTTGGTTCTGGCGACAGTCAGGTTTGCATAGCCGTCTACACGGATAATATCGCCGGGGTTGAATGTTACCGTTAAATTAAAATTCCGTGTGACGGTCGAGCGGATGTTTAACGAATCTGTCGAGAGGGAAACGATGTTATTCCACACCAAATCGAGGCGCTGGACGTTCTGGAACAAGCCGTAAGTTGTGCGCATATCTTCATCGCGCCCCCAGGATACATCCACTCCGCGGTCGTAGTCGCGGTACACAAACGTGTACTCGCCGGAAAGCAATTGACCGTAAATTGTGGTATCGCGAAACGTATACGAATAGCGGATGTTCTGGAACACGCCGTCAATTGTCGTCGGGTCGCCGATGAGCGCGAGGTCTTCGTCCTCGCTCAAATCCAGTCCGGGCGCGAACGGGTTGCAAGCGAATGCTACACTAACGATTAGCAATATTAATGACCTTTTCATGGCAGCCCAACTTACGTTTCTTTTTGAAATCTACAACGGGGCACGGGGGCGACGGAGAAAAAAATGTTCGGGTGACGAAAAACTTGAAACTGGAAACTCGGAACTCGTAACTTTGTCACTGCCCAAACTGCCCCTTAAAATCG
Organism: Bacteroidota bacterium; assembly: GCA_036507435.1. Classification (GTDB taxonomy): domain Bacteria; phylum Bacteroidota; class Ignavibacteria; order UBA10030; family UBA10030; genus JAKEEG01. The sequence goes on along the minus strand of DATCJD010000248.1, from coordinate 4,032 downwards.
CTCCACGTAAAATCGTCTTGCGCTTGAGCGATATCCACCCACCGCCAAATGACCCAGTTGCGTGAGTTATCCGCAATCATATAGAACACCGCCCTGCCCTGCGCTTGAGTGGGAATGTTTGTCTGGCCATGCGGGACATTCAGCCTGTATGTTACTTCATATTGTGCGGAATCGGATTGAATCGACTGTGCAACCTGCGTAAGAAATTCGAGTGAGGGGGCTGTCCCGCTCTGCACTCTCGATTTCATGTTCTCAAAGAACTGTTGCTCGGATTGCCGCGTCCATTCTACAAAGATTGTGCCGTAACGTTGGCGCGCTTCGGATGTAGGTTCAAAGATATAATTCCGACCTGCTGTGGCAATATCCGCGAACGACCGGACGTAATTTACCGCGTTCATATCACGGAACGCGTTGACCATGTTTGTAAAGACAAGCGACGGCTCTGTCGGCGGAATGTAATTCGAGCCGGATTGCGCCGGCGGATCGGGGTCGCGCGGTTCAAAAATGCCGCAGGCTGAAAAAGCGGTCAAGCAGAAAACAAGAACCACTGTATTGAAGCGATTATTCATCACCACGCGATTCGTTAGACGGCAATTCTTCCCTCAAGCGCTCGTGAGAGAGTCGCTTCGTCGGCAAATTCCAGGTCGGAGCCCATGGGCAAGCCGCGTGCAATGCGTGTGACTTTCGCGCCGAGCGGTTTGAGCAATTTTGAGAGGTAGAGCGTCGTCGCCTCGCCTTCTACGTTCGGGTTCATCGCGAGAATAATTTCCTGCACGCCGTTGCTCACGCGCGGCAAGAGCTCCTTCACACGCAAATCGTCCGGACCGATGCCATCGAGCGGCGACAACGCTCCGCCGAGCACATGGTAGAGTCCTTTGAAGTCGTTCGTTCTTTCGAGGGCGAGCACGTCGCTCGGCTCCTCTACCACGCAGATGAGCGACCTGTCGCGCTTCGTGTTGGAGCAAATGCGGCATGGGTCGGCTTCCGTGATGTTGGAGCACACGGAACAATAGCGAACTCTATCCTTCACGTTCACCAACGCCTGGGCGAGCGAGGCGACTTCTTCCCGCTCCATCTTTAAGATATAGAGCGCGAGGCGGTGCGCCGTCTTCCTGCCGATGCCGGGAAGCTGTGCGAAGTGTTCCGCTAATTGTTCAACTGATTCTGCGGTATACATTATTTCTAAACGAACCCCCTCTCAGTTTAGAGCCCGGGTAAATTCAAACCGGGAATATTCGGCATCATGCCGCCCGTTACTTTTTGCATTTCTTCCTGTGCCATCGCGGCGGCTTTCTCCAGCGCTTTATTGGTTGCCGCGGTAACGAGGTCTTCTAACATATCTTTTTCTTCCGGGTTCACAACCTCTTTTTCTATCTCAATTTTGACGATGAGCTGTTTTCCGTTCGCGGTGACTTTCACCATTCCCCCGCCCGCTTCCGCTGTGACGGTCTTTTGCTCAAGCTCCGCCTGCACTTGCGCCATTTTTTCCTGCATCTTCTGAACCTGTTTTAGCATCGCCTGCATATTCGGCATTCCGCCTTTTAACATTGTATACTTCTCCCTATTAAAAAATTTCTTGTGTAAAAATGAATATACCGTGAAATGGAAGGAAATGCAACGCTATGCTGATTCTCGCGCATTCGCACGGATTTCGCGGATGCGGTTACCAACTTGATTGCATTATATTAAGGGGGTGGGTCACGTTGTGTTGGCAGTCATGGTCCACGCCGTGACTGCACCGAATTTGGTCACGGAATGGTCCCCCATTAGAAAAAGCGGGGCAGGCGTGACCGCAAGGTCTTTTCAAAATGCACCACGACTGATATTAACCGATATTTGACTTTCGGCACTTTTTGAAATATATTGAGGGGAAGTCGGACATTTCTTCGTCCGATTTTTATTGCCATTCCGCAGTAGCTCAATGGTGGAGCATCCGGCTGTAAGCGAAGCGTGAAGAAAGATACCCGCAAGTACTCCGACCGACGCGATTATCTGATTGCCGCTGTCAAAAAGCGGCGGAAAATTATCCGTCAGAAAGCAATAGCCTACAAAGGCGGTCAATGTGAACTCTGTGGGTATTCACGATGCGCAGAGGCGCTCGAATTTCATCATCTCGATAGTAAAAGAAAAGACTTTGGCATTTCTGCCAAGGGGTATACGAGAGGGTGGAAACGAGTGAAAGCAGAACTCGATAAATGCATTTTGATCTGCTCTAACTGTCATCGTGAGCTTCATGCAGGAGTTGCAGCTTTCCCGAGTAATCGGGATTGAAACATCGGGTGAATTCAGGGAAGCCTTCATTTCACAAGGTGGAATATGGTAATCCTGAGCGAAGTTCCGCGAAGAGAACATGTGTAGCGGAAACCGTGCAGAGACTAGGGGATGAGGATTCTCTCCAATACGCCCCATCAGCGCCCGACTCCTGTATACATAGAACAGGATGAAGAGATAGTCCAGCCCGTCGCGAAAGCGATGGAACACTGTAACCGGAGGGTTGTAGGTTCGAATCCTACCTGCGGAGCTTAGAAGAGAAATAGCAATTTAATCGAGGCTGTTTCCCGGCTGAGTCGGAATATAGGTTCTCCCGAAGGGATGCCTTCGGCAGAATCCTACCTGCGGAGCGAAAAAAAGCCTGAGTTGATTCTCAGGCTTTTTCGTTATAACCTTGAGGTAACATCATGGGACGCATATTCGAAAAACGTAAATACAAGATGTTCGCGCGGTTTGCGCGGATGTCCAAAGCGTTCAACCGCATTAACCGCGAGATTACCATCGCCGTCAAGCTGGGCGGACCCGACCCAAAGGGTAATCCACGCCTCCGCATTGCCATCCAGAACGCCAAGAGCGTCAATATGCCGAAGGACCGCGTCGATGCCGCCATCAAACGGGCATCGGAAAAGGACACAACCGGCTACCAGGAAAGCATCTACGAAGGCTATGCCCCGCACGGTGTTGCGGTGATGGTGGAATGCGCAACGGATAACCCCACACGCACCGTCTCGAACGTACGACACCATTTTTCCAAGAACGGCGGTTCGCTCGGCAATACGGGTTCTATTGCATTTATGTTTGAGCGGAAGGGCTTCATCCGTATCCCTCTTGATAAGGTGGGCAATGTGGACGACTTCGAATTAGAAGCAATCGACCACGGGCTGGATGATATTCAGGGCGATGAGAACGAATTGCACCTGTACACTTCTTTCCACGATTTCGGAAAGATGCAAAAATTCCTGGAAGAAAAAGGCATCGAAGTGATTAGCGCGGAATTGCAATACCTCCCAACGACGACAAAGGAACTGCCGGAGAACCAAGCCGCCGAAGTGCAAGTATTGCTGGACGCGTTAGAAGAGGATGACGACGTGCAGTCGGTGTTCCATAATATACATTAAGTAATCAGTAGGGGCACATTGCAATGTGCCCCTACCAAAACACAACAGCCCCGTTCTCAAGAACGGGGCTGTTGTGTTAAACAAATAATTTTTGTGTTATTCGGTAATCGTCAGCGTAACCACCCGCGCATCGGATGACATCATGCCTGCGCTTGCGTATGCTTTGAACACATACCCGATGGTCTGCCCGGCGTCGCTCCCGCGTTGAATTCCCGTTACGACATTCACCGGCGTCGTGGCATTCGATACATCAACCATTCCTGTTGTTGAACCCCGTTGGCTTCCGAGATCCAACATCAATTGCATGCCGTCCGGCAACGCCGAATTGATGGAAGCCGCAATTTTCATATTCTCCATATTCGTTGTGACGTCGTACTTCGTCGAGTAATCGCTTACCGTGGCAGACTCCAAGCCAGCGGGGATGTCGCTAATCACCAAGGGCATAGGGTTTCCGGTCACGCCGATCTTGTTGACCGCTTTGACCTCGATCGTCAGGACTTGGGATGCGGACGCCTGAGCAAATACCTGTGCGCTCAGTAGTACGGTCAGACCAACGAAAAAGAGTATCGAACGGGTTTTCATGACATTTGCCTCGCAAGAAGTTAATCAAATCACATGAACATTGTCAACTGAATTTCTTACT
>DATCJD010000247.1:0-2719 GCA_036507435.1 Bacteroidota bacterium | reverse complement strand
AAATCGACGTGCCGATGATGATACCGGGATTCGCCGAGCCTGCCGCGGCGCGCACGGCGATGGCTGTCGCCGGAATCAGCACCAATCCAGAGGTGTTGATGACGAGGAACGTGCACATTGCGTTCGAGGCGGTGCCGAGCTTGGGGTTCAGTTTGTTGAGTTCCTCCATCGCCTTCAACCCAAACGGCGTCGCCGCATTGCTCAAGCCGAGCATGTTTGCCGAAAGGTTCATGATGATGGAGCCGATGGCAGGATGGTCGTGCGGCACGTCCGGGAACAGCCGTTTGGAAATCGGGCGCAAGAGCGTCGTCAGGACTTTAATCAGCCCGGCTTCTTCCGCCACTTTCATCACGCCCAACCACAATGCCATGATGCCGATGAGTCCGAGAGCGATCTCCACGGCTATCTTCGCATAGTCTATTGCCGCTTGCGTCACCGCTTTGAGTTTGACGAAGCGGACGGGTTCGAAAACTATTTGGACCGTCGCGGATTTCCTATCTTCCGAAAACCGAATGGACTTCACGGAGCCGGTAAGCTTGCCCTTCGCCGTTGCGTTGTTCGCCATATCCGTCCAGAGTTTCGGCGTCGAGGCTCCGGCAGAAAATGTCACAACGGACTCACCCGACGGAGCGGTGGCAATCGAAAGCTTCTGCCGAATTTCCGTTTTCGCAGTTTGGGCTCCGTAGAATTCGTTAAACGCTTCGGGGGAAATGACTAACTCCCCTTCCCACGTGGTGCGCAATTCGGTCGGGTATTTGCTGATCTCCAACGCCGCATCGAGCGGTATGCCGTTGCGGTAGGTATTGCTGAGTTCGTCGTTGAGGTCGTTTCCCGCGGCGGCGAGAATTCCGATAACAACGAGCGATATCCAGATATAATTAAGCATTCGATGGTCGTGCTTACGCGCTCATCAATTCTAACTGAGCGGTGCCTTTCACAAGCGAGTAAATCAATAAATCCATCACGAGGCGCTGGTCGCGGGAGGTGCTCTTGAGCGTCACGTCTGCGTCGAGCAGTGCGCGGAAATTCTGCTCGATGTGCTCGTTAGAAAAATTCGCGGAGAACGCGACGTACTGCTTGACGAAAAACGGACGAATTCCCAACTCCGACGCTATCAGTTGTTCAGTCGCCCGGCGTTGCTTCAGTTCGCTTAATTTGTACATCTGACTAAAAAAGCGCGTGAGCATGACAATCATCAACTGCGGACTCTCGCCAAGCTCCAGCATACGTTCAAGAATCTGCATCGACAAGCTGATATCGCGCTTGCCGACGGCATTCTGCAATTCAAATACCGTATAGCCTTTGGTCTCACCCACAACCCCGGCAACGTCTTCCACTTCTATTTGTTTTTTATCCCCGATAAAAATAAACAGCTTCTCAATCTCGCTTTGAATGGCGCGCAAGGAATTTCCCACATAGGCTTGCAGAAGCCTGCTCGCCTCAGGGCTTATGCTCTTCCCTAATTTTTTAATACGCGCTTCGACCCAATCGGGCACCTGATTGTCGTAGAGCGGCTTGCATTCGATGAGTTCCGCTGATTTCTTGAGGTCGGTGAACGGCTTCTTGCGGAAATCCGCGTTGCCGGAGAGAAGCACCATCACCGTGGATTCGAGCGGCTTTTTGAAGTAGCCTGAAAGCAGTTCCCGCGCCGCTTCGGTCGTCGCGAGTTTTTCGAATTCCTTGACCACCACCACGCGCCGCTCGCTCATCATCGGGAATGATGACGCGTGCGAAATCGCCTCTTGCGCGTCGGCTTTACTCCCGTACATAATATCGAGGTTGAACCCGCGCGCGCCGGCTTCGACGGCGTTCTCGATAATCGCGTGCATGCACTCTTCCGCCAACAGGTCTTCCTCACCGTACACGAGATAGACGGGCGCAAACTGCTTGCTCGCTACCGCTTTATGGAGTTCCTGATAGGTCATGAGTAAAGGAGAAACAACTCACTCGGCATTTCGCTTCTGTTTTTCTTTTTTGAGCGCGGTTCGCAGGGCAATCGCAAACCCGCCCCAGACAGTGCCTATCACGAGAATCATCGTTACCACAGTTGAAGTTTCCATGTTATGCCTTCGCGCCACTGGATAATGTTTTCCTGACCATCCATTTATTAAAAACGATAAACAACACCATCATCACTCCCCACTGCGCCAGGCACGTGCCCACGCTGTAAAGGTGGAAGGGGTTCCACCAGCCTTCCGGGTCGTACGAAAAAATAGATAAATAAAACCACCAAGCGATGAGGACGATCACCTGAATCGGGATGAGCCACGTAATCATCACATTATACCATTTGCCGACTTTGACGTCGCTTCCTTCGCCGTTCACCGCTTCTCGCCGGAATTTATCCGCTCCGTGCTTGATGACCGCGAACGAGATAAACCCGCCGCTCACCATCAGCCCGATGCCCCAGACGAAGTCCTGGTTCTCGAAGAAATTCATACTTAACGCCGAGGGTATGCCGAAGAGAAAGCCGAGCGTCGCGACCATCGCGAGCGCGCGGTTCCGCGCCATGCCCATGTCGATAAACGTCTTGACGGCAAGCTCGATCATGGATATCAGCGAGGTCAGCGCGGCAAACGAAAGGCCGAGGAAGAAAATAGTGGAGAAAAATGTTTGCACGGCGGGACCGCCGGGCATTTTCTCGAACAGCTGTGGCAGGAAAATAAACGCAAGCCCGGTGTTTGTGCTCCCTTGTCCGGAAATGAGATCTTTCACGCCG
>DATCJD010000246.1:0-2745 GCA_036507435.1 Bacteroidota bacterium | reverse complement strand
GCGCGCCAGCGCGAGGACGGCTCGCACTACGATTATTTCCGCGGCAGGGCGATGTTCCCGATTTTCTCGACGGCGGGGAGAGTGATCGGCTTCGGCGCGCGCAAAATGCGCGACGACAGCGACCCGATGGGGAAGTACATCAACTCGCCCGAAACGCCCATCTATAATAAGAGTAAAGTACTGTTTGGACTGTTCCAGGCGAAGGACGCTATCCGCGCGGAAAACAATGCGCTGATGGTGGAAGGGTATGCGGATATGATTTCGCTCTTTCAGGCTGGCGTGCAGAACGTGGTCGCCTCAAGCGGCACAGCACTGACCGAAGAGCAAATCCAGCTCATCAGCCGTTATGCAAAAAACCTGACGCTTGTGTACGACGCAGACAGTGCCGGTTCGCAAGCCACGCTCCGCGGCGTCGATTTGGTATTAGAGCAGGACCTCGATGTGCAGATTGTTGAACTTCCGTCGGGCGAGGACCCGGATTCCTACGTGCAGAAACACGGCGCCAAAGCGTTCCGGGAATTGTTGGAGAGTGCCGTTTCGTTCATTGATTATAAGGCTCACCAGTTCTTGAAAGCGGGCAAACTTAAAACGCCGGAAGGGCAGGCAGAGAGCGTTCGTTCCATTGTGCAATCCATCGCCAAAATGAAGGACGAGCTGAAGCGGAATTTTTATATCAAGCACGTTGCGGAGAAATATGAAATCTACGAATCCGTGCTCTATCGTGAACTGGAAAAAATAGGTGAAAAAGACCGCCGCTATACGAGACGCGAACCTTCTAACGCGCAGAAAGTACCCGTGTTCGACGCGCCGGTAAGCGACGTAACGCCCGCGTGGAGCAAAAACATTCCCCCCGCCGAACGTGATATTATTAAATTGCTTTTGGAAGCGCCGTCCGACCTGCTTGGGTTTATCACCTCCTATATCGCGATGAATGAGTTAAGCGACGAACGGGTGCGAAACGTCGTCGAATTTGTCCTCCAGCGCCGCGAGGGAGTAGCGGTTGCGTCTGCCGCATCCATTCTCAACGATATGGAAGACGTAGAACTGAAAAGTTTAATCTCCGACCTTGCGTTGAGCAAATATGAACTCAGCAAAGGCTGGGCAGAAATGGACGTGGAGATTGAAGAACCCGATGCGTGGAAAATCGCACGCGATGCTATCGTGGCGATCAAGCGGCACGCAATACAGAAAGAAATTGAACTGAACCAACGCCGGCTCAAAGATGCTTCTCAACATGGGCAGGACACGGTACAGTTTGTACAGCGTCACCAGGAATTGCTGAACCAGAAGAAAGAAGTTGAATCCCTGCAATTTAGTAAGGCGTCATCGTAGGGGCACGACCTGTCGTTTTCTACATAAGCGACGTTTCGTTGCATTTCAGGCGATCTGTTTTTATTTTAGAATATCATGCCTCGAAACACACCCTTAATGATTCACATCGTCCCCGGCAAATGCGATTTTTGCGGCTGTTGCGTGGGCGTGTGTCCTGAAGACGCCATCGAGTTGATGGAGTCGGAAATCCGCATTATTGACGAGCGATGCACGAACTGCCGCAAGTGCGTCTGGGGTTGCCCTTGGGAAGTCATTGAGTTCCATAAAGAAGGTGTGGCGGATTTGCCGAAGGCTGTTGTTCTCCTCTGAAATTCCTATGAACAATTCCTACGACGTTATTGTTGTTGGTGCGGGACCTGCGGGTTCGACGGCTGCGCGGTATGCCGCGGCGGGGGGAGCGTCCGTGCTGATGTTGGAGAAGGACCGCGACGTCGGTTACCCGGTGCGGTGCGGCGAGGCGGTCAGCCACGAAGGCGTGGTGCAGTTTATTGAGCCGCACCAAAAGTGGATTGCTTCGACAGTAACAAAATTCCGTATTATCTCGCCTGATGGTACTTCCGTGTTGCCGAGATTGGACGGCATCGGGTACGTACTCGAGCGCAGGATTTTCGATTACGAGGTGGCGAAGCTCGCAGCGAAAGAAGGTGTAGAGGTCGTCACGAAAGCATATGTGTACGACCTGATAAAGCCGAACGGCGTTGTTGAGGGCGTGAAGGTGATGGTCAAGGACCAAAAAATGGAGGTTCGTGCAAAAGTGGTGGTCGGAGCGGATGGAGTGGAAAGCCGGGTAGGGAAATGGGCGGGCATTGATACGACCTGTCACATCGGCGATATGGAAAGCTGCGCGCAGGTGACCTTGACGGGAATCCAGGTAGAAGAAGAAGTTCTGGATTTTTATTTCGGCGATCAGGTGGCGCCGGGCGGATACCTGTGGGTTTTCCCCAAAGGCAAGGATTCTGCAAACGTCGGGCTTGGCGTGAGCGTTGAGAAGGCGAAAAAGAAGGCGGCAATCAAATATTTGGAAGAATTTATTGAGAAGAAGTTTCCGAATGCAGCAACGCTCACACGCATCGCGGGCGGGGTTCCATGTGCGAAGACGTGCGATGAGATTGTGAAAAACAACGTCATGCTTGTCGGCGACGCCGCGCATCAGGTAAATCCGATGACCGGCGGCGGGATTATCACCGGCATGATTGGCGGGATGATCGCCGGGCAGGTAGCCGCCGAAGCGGTGCGGAACAACGACCTGCGCCATCTCGTCCACTATGAAAAGCGGTGGCACAAACGATTGGGTTGGCGACACGAAGTATTTTACAATATTAAGGAAGCTACGTCAAATTTCAACGATGACGTTCTCAACAAACTGTGTGCCGATGCCTCAAGGCTCCCGGAGGAAAAACGGACGGTCGGCGG
>DATCJD010000245.1:0-5341 GCA_036507435.1 Bacteroidota bacterium | reverse complement strand
AGCACGGACGTCGAGCCGGAGCCAGCCGTGAGGTCTCCGTCGCCGGTAATAAAGAGTCCGGCAGGCATCATAATAATCATAGCAAGCACCGGGAGAATCATGTTCGACGCGCGGTACGGGATATGTTCTTTCGGCGGGATGGAGACCGTTTCTTCCGAAACGACGGGAACGGCTCCGTCGGCAATTGTCTTGCCTGTCGTTTCAGAGCGTATTTCGGCTTGTTTCATCGGTCCGAAATCCTTGAATGTAAACGCGATGAACGCCACAAGCCCAATCGCCAGAATTGCATAAAAATTAAACGGCATCGTTTGAAAAAATACACCGAGAGAGTTCTCCACGCCTTCGCGGTCGAGCAAGCTTAATACGTACGCGCCCCAGGCGTTCAGGGGAATCAGAATACACACCGGCGCGGAGGTGGAGTCACAGATATAGGCGAGCTTCTCGCGCGAAATTTTGAACCGCTCGAAGATCGGGCGCGCAACCGCTCCGGTCACAAGGCAGGTAATGCTGGATTCGATGAAGATGGACATGCCGATCAGCCATGCCATCACGGACGCCCCGCGGCGCGTGCGCACAAGGTTCTTCCGCTGGATCCACTCCACAAACCCCCGCACCCCGCCGTTGCGCTGTGTCAGCATAATCAGCGCGCCGATGAGGGATGAAAAGATAATCACGCGTGTGTTGCCCGCGTCCTTAAATACATCGATACACGACTGAATTGCCGAACCCAGTCCGGTAAAAATGTTGCCGCCCGAAATAATTGCCCACCCCGACCAGATGCCGAGGAACAGCGACAAAAATACCTGTCGTGTCCAAATCGCTAGCACGATGGCTAATACGGGGGGAAGTATGGAGAGCCAGCCGTAGGTCAAGATAGTTTCCTGTTGCCTGTTGCCTGTTGCCGGTTGCCGGTTACAAGTTATCGGTTGTGAAACAAAAGATTGAACGACTCCAACATTACCATGCTCCCAGTGTAGCAAGTTCGGAAAAATTGTAAAAAAATTGATAGAGTAATACTATTACAGCAATCACAACTTGCACGCTTCGGCGGTTCGAGGTCGCTCCTACGACAAAGGCTATTGCGGTGACAAGGACCTGAGCAACGAAGATTGGACGGAGTCCCCAAGAAGTACCTTTGAGGAAGGTGTCAGCCACGTCTATGAGGTTGGTCGCCATCATAAAAGCAAAAAACCACTTGCGCCCGCTCATAAAATACTCGTAGGAATCGTGCATTTCTTCCATGCGACTCGGCACCAAAATCAGCGCTGTTAAGTAAAGAAACATCGCATAGGTAACAATGAAAAGATAGAGACCCAAAGACCATGCAATGTCAATCTTGCTGAATTTATACTCCCACCACCAGAATGAAATCAGCCATATAAACACAGTCCCTACCCAGCATAAATAGACCGGTTCGAGCCGTATGGGAGCGCCGTGTCCCCGGAGCCTATGGATGGCCTGGCCCATCCCGGAGAGTATGTGCGCGATGCCGAGGCCGACAATGATTGCCACCAGCGTCATTACATAGGAGAATGCATCCATTTTTTTCCGATTAATAAGTGCGGGGTTGGAATACTGAGCGGGCAGTATAGAGGAAAAAACGGCGAGTTGCAACGCCTAACGATAGAATAGTTAATGGGGGCTTCTGAAAAATAGAATAAAGATGTCATTCCGAGGAGCAATGCGACGAGGAATCTCATTTTTACGTTCAAATGTAACGATGAGATTCCTCGCTTCGCTCGGAATGACACAGTGCTGAGTATTCTTCAGAAGTCTCTAATACTTAATTTGTGAGCCTGAATTCTACAGGAATAGAAATGCGCGTTTTGACGGGCTTGCCGCGCTGTTTGCCCGGAATGAACTTGGACTTCTTCACTGCGGCAACGGCGGCTTCATCGCAGCCAAGCCCGATACCTTTCAAGACCTCCGCTTTCACAACGTCGCCGTTTTCGTTTACGTACGCAACCACCGTTACCCTGCCCTGCATCCCTGCCCGGATAGCAAGCTCCGGGTACACGAGGTTCTGCAACAGCTTTGTAATTCCCCCGACGAGCTGGGGAATATCTTCCACCGCGATAAAATATTCTTCGTCGGAGTCTCCGCTGGACTTCGGCATTGGCGGTGGCGCTTCGGAAATTTCGCTGTCCACAATCGGCACGTCGCTCAGGATTTCGTCCGCCGGCGCTTCGATGACAACCGGTGGTCTAACGGGAGCGGGCGGGCGTTCCTGCTGGCGCGTGACTTCAACATCCTCCACACTAACCAATTCCTGCGCCGGAGCGGCACGTTTTTGCGGTGTTTCAACAGCGGGAAAAAATTTGAACCCGGCGATGATGAGCGCGAGGGAAATACTGAGCGAAATCTCGTACACCGCCGAGGGCTGGGCACCAAGATGCAGTTTTGCGTCCTTGTTTACTTTCGGCGGCAAACCTTCTGCACGGCGCATTCTGCCGAGAAACGCATATTTGTATTTATCGAGAAACATGGTTCTGCTTCAATATACGGAGAAAGCGCACGCGCTGTTGCGCCGACGCCAACACAAAAAACGGCGCGCCTTGTATCGCCGGCGCGCCGTTTTTTACTTAGACGACTGTCTTGTTTACGTGTTTAGCCTGAGGCGGAATCCGGACCTTTCTCCGTTTTCATATTCTGTTTAACCTCCTGCACCTCGTTGCGGATTTCCTGTACCTTGCGTTTCAACTCCGCCATGTGTTTGCGCACGCGTGTGCCGGCGGCTTTATTCTGTTTCACGTAAAATTTTTCAAAGTCTGCCCGGAACGATTCAACCAAATCGAGTAGCTCTTGATGCCGATTCATGTATGTCCTTTCTTGGTTACGAGTGAAACGTGAGAGTTATGTTTTTTTCTTCCCCATTAATTTTTTGACGCGATCTGCCGCGCGGTAGAGCCTGTTCATCATGGCGGAGCGACGGTCGTATAACCGTTTCAACTTGCGCGGTTTCCGCTTCGCCATCGCATAAGAGGTCATGATGGGCATCCCCAGCGTAGAATCCATGTATGCGACCACGGTGTCCGGCAATTTGTCCGGGTCGATTTTTCCCCAGCTCACCGCCTCGGCGGGCGTTGCACCGGAAAGCCCGCCCGTATCGGGTCGCGCGTCGGTGATCTGGATAAAATAGTCGTGTCCCTTTTCTTTTATCTTTAATACTTCCTGTATCTGCGGCTCGGTTTGCAGGATGAAGTTTTTAGGCGACCCGCCGCCGAAGATCAGCACGCCGCTCTTGCCGCCCGTTTGCTTCGCCTCCAACACAATTGCCGCCGTTTCGTTCACGTCCGCCAGAACGTCGATCTGGCAGTGGTTGCCGAAGAGATTCGTCTCGGCGATATTCATCCCAATGGAACTGTCGCCCGGGGACGAGGTGTAGACCGGCACGCCGCACCGGTATGCCGTTGCTAAAATACTACTGTAGGGAAGTTTCAGCAGGCGCTCGCGGGCGTAAATGTACTTTCCCAGGTAGTAGTGGATTTCCGATGTGCTCATCGGGCGCTGGAATTCTGGCCCGCTGATAATCTGGCGGAAGAACTCGTCGGTCTCCAGTAACACCTTGTAATCAAAGAGGATATCGTAAATGCGAATGACAGCTTCCTTACGTAATACCACATCGTCAACAAACGGAGTCCCGCGGTGGAGCGAATGTCCGATGGCGAAATGCGTGTCGTGATACAGGTTCGCGCCCGTACTGACGATCCAGTCCACAAACCCCAATTTCATCAGCGGCACGACGCATGAACCGCCCAGTCCGGCGGGCGTCAGCGCGCCGGTAATACTCATCCCTACGGTCACATCCGGCTCAAGCATCCGTTTGGAAAATAACTCGCAGGCTTCACGGAGACGTCCGGCATTATATGCCTGAAAATGCCGTTCGACCAAATCTACCACATTCACGTTTTTCTTGATCGGGCGGGGGTCGATCTTTTTACCCGACAAAAATCGTTTTCCTGTGGTCATGTTTGTTGTACTCTAAATGGTAGTTGAAAAAGATACCGGTAGCCCAAAATATACAGAAATTGAGCTTGGAGTCAAGAAAAAACTATGGCTACCGCCGTCAGGAAAGCACGCTACCGCCGTTGACGTTGACCGTCGCGCCGACGATATGGTCTGCTAAATGAGACGAGAGGTACACAATCGCGCCGGCGATATCTTCCGGCGTAGCGACTTTTCCGCGTGGAATAATTTTTTCGACTTCCGTTCGTGAACGTTTCTTGCGGAGAACGCCGGCGGTCATGTCCGTATCGACCCAGCCCGGCGAAACGGTGTTCACGTTGATGTGGTGCGGACCCAATTCCGCCGCGAGGGATTTCGTCAGCGCAATCATACCCCCTTTGGAAGCGGCATAGTGCGAATAGAACGCCTCGCCGCGTTGTCCGGCGGTGCTTGCGACGTTGATAATTCTGCCGTAGCGGTGCCGCTTCATCAACGGAACGACGGCGCCGCAAAAATAAAATACGCTTTTCAGGTTGACGTCGAGCGTTTCGTTAAGCTGTCGCCTGGTCATCCTCTCGATGGGCGCGCGCTTCCAGATGCCCGCGTTATTGACCAGCACGTCGATGCGCCCGAAATGTTTGTGCACGGCGCGCACGGCGTTCTTCACTTCCGCGTAACGCGCGATATTCACTTTCAGTGCGAGCACACGCCGCCCCCGGCGAGAAACATATTCCGACACTTTGAGCGCCGCCGCTTTCTTGCTCGAGTAGGTGAACGCAACATGCGCCCCCGCGTCGGCAAACATCCTCGCCGCCGCCGCTCCGATGCCACGCGACCCGCCGGTAATGAGCACTACTTTATTTTGTAATCGAATCATGGATTTTTCTCCAGTTGAACCGGTTTAACATAGGAATAGTTACTACATATGCGTTTTTTCCGTTATTTTCCATTGCTATTCCTTGATTGGAAAACATTATACGACTAAATTGGTCTTACTTGTTCCGGTTTCAACTCCGCTTGTCATCAACGCTGAATTATGCTTGAATCACTCATAATAACCCTGCGTGAAGGAATAGAAGTCGCTCTAATTGTAGGGCTTCTTGTTGTCTATCTTACGAAGATCGGCAGACCCGAGCTGAAGCGGTCTGTGTACGTATCGCTTGTCGCCGCGCTTGCCGTCAGCGTTGTTGCCGCGATTATTCTCGAACAGCTTGCCTTGGATTTCGAGTTGTTCGAAGGCTGGCTGATGTTTATCGCCGCGGCGTTCGTGACGACTATGGTGTTGTGGATGTGGCGGACGTCCAGGCTGATTAAAAAAGAGATCGAACAACGCGTTGACTCTCTTGTGAAGAAATCCACATGGCAGATGCACGCGGGAGTATTTTTATTTTCCTTT
>DATCJD010000244.1:0-3034 GCA_036507435.1 Bacteroidota bacterium | reverse complement strand
ACTCACGCCCATGACTGCCGCGCCGTCGAACGCGGTTAACAGGGCTTTCCCTTGTCCGACAGAACGCGCCGCTTCGGCAGTGCGTACATTTGCTTTCGTTGCCGCCTGCATTCCCAAAAATCCAGCCAACACAGAACAGAGAGCTCCACTTATAAAAGCGGTTGCGGTGTATTGACCGAGAAAGTACCCAAGCAATGCCGCAACGATAGTCACGAAGATTGCCAAGACAACATACTCACGTTTCAAAAACGCCATCGCGCCGACGTGAATTTGCGAGGCGATATCTTTCATACGATCCGTACCTTCGGGAAGTCGGCTCAAGGTAAAATAAATGAAGAATGCCACAAGCAACCCTACGGCGCCAGCCCACGGTACGTATGGTGTCAGTTGTTCCATGAAAAGCTATTCTTTCGTATTCATGTGTTCGGTGTGTGTGTCGTATTGTACAGATTCATCGCCTGTTGGAGCCCCTCGCGTGCCGCGCACAGGCAGGCGTCTGCCGCCCGTTCGACCATCCGTTTGACTTCTGGTCGTTCTGTTTTCGTAAATCGCTCCAGCACATAATCCGCCATCAAGGATTTATCCTTGGGGATTGTTTCGGAGGCTATACCGCAACGAAGACGAGGGAATGAATCAGATTGCAAGTGGTAAATAATCGAGTACAAACCGTTATGACCACCATCGCTCCCCTTCAACCGCAGACGAAGCGAGCCGAGGAGAAGCTGAAAATCATCGCAGAGAATACAACAATCTTCCGGTGCGAGATTATGCTGTTCGAGTATGTCCAGAACAGCCGAGCCGCTATTGTTCATGTACGTCAGCGGCTTTGCGAGTATAATATCTGAACCTTGATACCGGCAGTGCGCCCAGTTATACTCGCCCTTGCCGGGTTTGAGCGGCGCTCGTACGCGCTCGACAAGAACATCAATGATATCATACCCAACATTGTGCCGCGTGCCGTCGTACTGGCTTCCTGGATTACCTAAACCGATAAAGGCAAGCATACCATTCGGCGGCATGAGAGACGCCGCGGTTATTTTTTATCCGCTTTCTCAGAACCTTTCTTTTCAGGAGCGGCTTTTTCAGCTTCTCCTTCTGCGCCTTCTTCAGGTTTTTTGCCCTTGGCAATGACTTCCGGCTCAGCAGGTGCGGCAGCGACAACGCCTTCCGCAGCAGGGGCAACCTCAGCTTCTTTCAGAATCGTCGGAGGTACAACTGCCACCACAGCGCTGTTTTCGTTTTCAAGGATTTTAACATTCTCGATTATTAAATCTTTGACGTGAACGGAACGATTCATCAGCAAGTTCGTGACATCGACTTCCAAATGGTCCGGGATGTGCTTCGGTAAGCAGGAGACTCGCACGTAGTGCATGATGTGTTGCAGAATTCCGCCGTCTTTTACTCCCTGTGCAGTTCCTTTCACGACAATCGGTACTTTAATGGTGACCGCCTCATCAGCTTTTAATCCAAAGAGGTCGAAATGAATGGGCTTATCGGTGACGGGGTCGTAATCCACATCACGCAAGATGCACGTGTGCGTCGAGCCGTCGTCGAGCGTCAGGTTAATCACGTGCGTCGCCGTCGTTTTGATGAGCGGACGCAACGCCAGCTCGTTGAGTACGACGGGGATATTTTTCTGGCCGTGACCGTAATAGATGCCGGGCACTTTACCCTGTGCGCGAAGTTGCCTGGTATGTTTGCCGAATTCTTTCCGAACTTCGGCTGTAAGCGTTAATTCTGACATGTCTGCCTCGTGCTCGTTATATTCTGTCTTTGTCGACGTCGAACAGCGAACTAATCGACTGGTGATTGTATGTTCTATTGATTGCTTCTGCAAACAACTTCGCCACAGAACGAAGTTCAATCTTGGGCGATTTCTGCCGCAGGGGTATGCTATCTGTCACTGTCAAATTCTTGAGCGCTGAAGTATCAATGCGCTCTATTGCTTTTCCCGAAAGGATCGGGTGCGTGCAGGCTCCGTAGATTTCCTTCGCGCCGTTTTCTTTGAGCGCGGCGACGGCATTGACAAACGTTCCTCCCGTATCGATTAAGTCGTCCACGATTAGGACGTTCTTTCCGTTCGTATTGCCGATGACATTCAGAACCTCCGCTTCATTCGCTTTCGGCCTTCGTTTGTCAATAAGCACAAGGTCGGCATCCAGACGTTTTGCAAATGAGCGCGCCATCTTCAATCCGCCGACATCCGGAGACACGACGGCAAGGTTGGGGATATTCATGCTCCGAAAGTGCTCGATAAACACAGCGGACGAATATAGATGGTCGAGCGGAATATCGAAGAACCCTTGAATCTGCGGAGCGTGCAAGTCCATGGTAATGACACGGTCGGCGCCGGATCCGGTCAAGAGATTGGCGACGAGCTTTGCAGTGATGGAGACGCGCGGCTGGTCTTTTCTGTCCTGGCGTGCGTACCCGAAATAGGGAATCACCGCCGTGACACGTTCCGCCGACGCCCGCTTTGCTGCATCGAGCATGATCAATAATTCAATCAGGTTTTCCGCGGGCGGCTGTGTTGATTGGACGATAAACACATCGTCCCCGCGAATGTTATCCGCATACTTGACCCACATCTCGCCGTCGCTAAAATTTCGTAGCTCGACGTGGCCAAGCTCGAATTTTCCTTCCGCCGCAATTTTTTCGGCGAGTTGTCTGTTTGCTCTTCCGGAAAAAACTTTTAAGTCAGCCATGTACTCTTATTGATGAGAGTGAAACTGATTCAGAAATTTATCCAGCGCCAACTATGCGTCGAAAGGTTGCATTACCTTTTAACGACTTTAAGTAAAGTTCAAACCGTACAGCTTCAGACCGCGTTTCAAATTCTTTTTTGAAGACAAGTTGCCAAGGACCCTTTTTGCGAGTTGCTGGAACCCGTCCTTGGTTATGCCGCACGATTCGGTCGTCAATATCATCAGTATGACCAGTATAGAACCTACGGCTTGCTAGGCTTCTTAACACATACGTGAAAAACATTTCTATCAAGTTGCAGCACTGCTGGGGTGCCAGGATTCGAACCTGG
>DATCJD010000243.1:0-6806 GCA_036507435.1 Bacteroidota bacterium | reverse complement strand
ACTTGTTCAAGAGGCGCGGGCGGCGGAGTGTTTAATACCATCCACACAATAAGCAGAAGAAAAATCAGCCCAAAGCCGAGTATTTGCTGGCGGTCCATGTGTTTATTGTTTCTCCGGAACCGGGTCGTACGCCGGGTGATTGTGGTAGGGATGACACCGCAGGAGCCGTTTGACGCCTAACCAGGAGCCGGCGCGCCAGCCATGCTTGGTCAGAGCCTCGATTGCATACTCTGAGCACGACGGCGTATACCTGCACGAGTTAAACGGCAGTAACGGCGAGAGGAGCATCCGGTAGGCTTTAATAAGAATAATAAGCGCTGAGGTCATGTCTGGTTTAATTTCTCTATCAGTTTTTGGATCATTCCGTCGATGTGCTGAAGGTGCAGATTTTTTTTCTCGGGGTTCTTGTAATACAGGAACGCAATTTGTACTCCGCTGTTTTTGGCTTGAAGCTCGCCCTGCCGTCGCCGCCAGGACTCCCGCATTAACCGTTTAACGCGGTTGCGAATTGCGGCATTTTTTACGTTCCTTGTGACTGTAAACCCGGCTTGCGGGGATTTTGGGTTGCCTTCTTGTATGGAATAGAAACAACGAATCGCTCCGGCGCTATGCGTTCTACCCTCTGTAAAGAGCTTCGTGAACACGCCACGACCCCGGAGGATGGCTGTTTTTTTTAGTCTTGCCGGCACGCGGCGCTTTCTTGGTTTATCGCTCGTCGCTTACGGTGAGTTTATGGCGTCCCTTGGCTCGGCGGCGGTTGAGGACTTTGCGGCCGTTCTTGGTTGCCATGCGCGCGCGGAAGCCGTGCGTGTTTTTTCGTTTACGGCGGTGTGGTTGATACGTTCGTTTCATCGCAGTAGTTCCTTGTTATTCATGTACTCAAGAGCGTTCCGTTCAACACGTCTATATTTCGACGGCGGATAATTTACGAAAATAACTAACGATTAACAAGCCTTCTTATAGGTGAGTCCGAAGCCCTTTTGCTTAACCTCTCTATTCGATAACACATCATAGATAGTAGCGCATCGCTCGCGAGATTTTTTTATTCTCGTTTTTTTCTGGCAGACATTTCGCACATGGATTCATTTTTGTAATTTTTCCTCTTGCGCACTACGACGCGCGGTTGTATAATGTCTTACCTCAAAGCAGGCGCCCTCGTGTGTGAATAACGCGTGGATAGATTTCCTTTCCATCCCTGAACACACAAGCAGCAAGGCTTTCCGGTTACCTCGTCCTGTATGTCCGTGCTGTGGATAAATGGTCTGTGTGCAAAAAAGATGCATTGAATTGCAAGGACTTGTCGTCTCCTGCCGCACCGTTATGTTATCTTCCTTGCGCTAAGAGGCTGATTTTCTGTTGTGCACCGCTGTGAACACAATGTGAATAATTCGGTTGTTTGTGTTAATAGTATCGCAAAGGTTTACTATGGAACTACGAGAAGAGCTTCGCCATGATGTTCATGATATAGCGCCCGAAACACTCGTTGCGCCGCCGATCCAAACGGCTGAATCGGTGTGGGAAGAATGTCTCGCGGATATTCGCGGGCAAATCTCGACGCTGAGCTTCAAAACATGGTTCCTGCCGATCTCTCCGCTTAAGCTGGTCGGGTCGGAGTTAACGATTCAAGTTCCTAGCCAGTTCTTTTACGATTGGCTTGAGGAGCATTACAACGCGCTCATCCGGAAAACCATTTCCTCGGCGCTTGGTCCTAACGCGAAGCTGTTCTACTCGATAGCAGATGATTCGGCGGAGTCTCACGCGGGAGCATCAGAACCGGCGGCGGTCGGGTCCCCGGATCAATCGTTCGCCTCCGGCGCCCAAGCGCATCCCTCATTTCCTTTAAATGTGTCTATTCGTCCGGGGGAGCATATTGCGCCCGTCCAGAACAATCTGAACCCTCGCTATACGTTTGATAATTTTATTAAGGGTGATAGCAACCAGCTTGCCCGCGCTGCGGCGCTGGCTGTCGCGAACAATCCGGGCGGCACGTCGTTTAATCCGTTGGTGATTTACGGCGGCACTGGGCTGGGGAAAACCCATCTTATGCACGCCCTTGGAAACCATGCGCTTGCAACCGGCAAGGCGAAACGCGCCGCATATATCTCCAGCGAAAAATTTACCGTCGATTTCGTCGAGGCGATCCAAACGGACCACGTCTCAGAGTTTTCGCAGTACTATCGCAGTATGGATTTGCTTATTGTGGACGATATACAGTTTTTTTCCGGCAAGGAAAAAACACAGGATAATTTTTTTCACACCTTCAACGCTTTGTACCAATTAGGCAAACAGATTGTGCTGTCGTCCGACGTGCCGCCAAAAGAATTGAAGGGACTTGACGACCGCCTGATCTCGCGCTTCCAGTGCGGCTTAACGGCAGATATCCAGCCTCCGGATCTGGAAACACGTATCGCCATTTTACGCAAGAAAAGTGAAGAAAACGGCTTAGACATGGCTCCCGACGTTATTGATTTTATCGCCGCGAACGTGACAAAGAATATCCGTGAGTTGGAAGGATGTTTAATTAGTTTGCTCGCGCGGGCGTCTTTGGAAAGTCGCGAAATTACAGTTGACCTTGCTCAAGAGGTGTTGCGCGTCGTCGCAAACAATATTCACACGCCGGTAAGCATCGAGAGCATTCAGCGCGTGATCTGTAAATTTTATGCAATCCCGGAAGACCTGCTTCGTGCGAAGACGCGCAAACAAGAAGTCGTCTTTGCGCGTCAGACTGCGATGTACCTCGCCAAACAACTCACGAATTCCTCGCTCAAGACAATCGGTTTGCATTTCGGCGGGCGTGACCACAGCACCGTGATCCACGCGTGCCAATCCGTAGAAGGCCGCGCAAAAGACAACACAACGTATAAGCAAACCATCGAACGGCTTCGGCGACAATTAGAACTACACGAAGGACATTAGGCTTTGCCTATAAGTAATTTCTTGGCAACTTGTGAAAAGCTGTTTCTCCGCTGTTGAAATACAGACCACGTTTTTTTCGACCGTCTTTTCTTTGCCTACTATGTTCACGACTGCCTTTTTATCAACAGTTTTTTCACACCGTTTGCGTTTCCATTACATTACTATTAGCATTGTTCTATCTGTCTTTCTGGATAACGCGCCGTTTTTATCCACCGTATCCACAGCCTTATTATAAATCATCTTTGATTTTGTACTTCTCTCTAATTTATAGTTATTAAACGAGTTATAGACACCGGTAGGGTTGAAATTTCTTGTCTTTGGGTGAAAAATTCGGTAAATTATAGTTAACCTTTTGGGCGTACAAGCCCTTAAGTAAAGCCTTCCTCGCACTTTTGTCCTCAAGGAGCCACAAATGAAATTTACGGTCGCGAGCAGCGAACTTCAAAAAGCATTAACCAAAATCAGCGGCGTTGTACCCTCAAAATCAACGCTTCCTATTCTCGAAAACATCCTATTCGACCTCTCGAAGAATACATTGCGGCTCGCCGCTACCGATTTGGAAGTTTCGATGTCGGCAAGTATCGAAGTGAAAGGCGGCGCGGACGGAAAAATCGCCGTACCGGCGAAGCGCATCATGGAAACCATTCGAGCATTGCCGGACGTACAGCTTTCGTTCTCTGCAGACCTCGCCGCGAACAAAATAAAAATGATTACCGAGACGGGAGAATACGCGTTGGTAGGAGAATCGAGCGAGGAATTTCCCGCCGTGCCGCAGTTGAAGAGCGATGAGAAAATTACATTCGAGGGCGAAATGCTCCGGAGACTTATCCAGCGCACGATTTTTTCCGTCAGCGTGGATGAACTTCGTCCCGCGATGACCGGCGTGCTCGTTCAACTTTCTTCGAAGGAACTTCGCGCCGTAGCGACCGACGGGCACAGGCTGGTGCGCATCACCTATAACGGGTTAACACAGACGAAATCGAAAAAAGACGTCAGCGTTATCATACCCGCGAAAGCATTAAATCTGGTGAGCAAATCAATAGAGGGCGGCGAAAGCACGCTCCAGATGGACGCGACACACGTGCAGTTCACCAGCGGGAACACAACGCTCACGTCGCGGCTTATCGAAGAAAACTACCCGAATTACGAGTCCGTTATTCCGTTAGACAACGAAAAATCCTTAACTGTCAACCGCGACATTCTTCTCGCCTCTGTACGTAGAGTGGCGTTGTATTCGAACATGACGACGCGCCAGGTCCGGTTCTCGCTCAAGAAGAACGAGATCCGCGTTGCGGCGGAAGATATTGATTTCGGCGGCGAAGCGAAGGAAAAAGTGGCGTGCGAATATAAAGACGAAGAATTGGAAATCGGATTTAACTCCGCGTACGTCATCGACATGCTCTCGCATCTCGATGCGGACGAAATCGTGTTCAAGTTCAGCAGTCCCGTGCGCGCCGCGATCGTCTCGCCGTCGAAACAGCGCGAACACGAAGACATGCTTATGCTCGTCATGCCGATGAGGTTGAATGCCTAAACGGCGCGGCGACGATAGATGAAGCCAAGAACGTTCGATAGCCCCGTCCAGCATTCTGGAACCGGGGCTATCGCTTTGTAAATACGGCAGGAACCCATGCGCGTTACAGCATTACGACTGGAACAGTTCCGGAATCATGCGCACACGCGTCTGCAGAACGCGGACGCGACGAACGCTTTTCTCGGGGACAACGGCGAAGGCAAGACCAACATCCTCGAAGCCGTCTCGTTCCTCTGCCTGACGAAAAGTTTTTATGCGGGCAACGACCGCGTCGCCGTTCAACTGGGAACCGAATACTTTGTGGTCGAAGGCGAACTGCAATCCGACGGCGGCACAGCCTATTCCGTTCGTGTAACGTATGACGCGGCGAGCGCAGAGAAGAGATTCCTCATCAACAATGCAGAAGCGGAAACGTTCGCGTCGGTTATCGGGCGGTTTCCCGTCGTGATCCTCTCGCCGGAAGGCGGCACGGTGACCACCGGCTCGCCATCGGACAGAAGAAAATTTGTCGACCTCGCCGTCTCTCAGGCAAGCAGGCGGTACTTGGATGAATTGCTCGAATACCGGCGCGTACTCAAACAGAGGAATAAAATTCTGTTTGACGCACGGACAATAAGACAAGACTGTAGTTCGATTATCGAGCCGTGGAGCAAAAGCCTGGTCGAGCATGGCACACAGTTGATGTCAAAACGCCGGGAATTCCTGAACGAATTCGCCACACCAGTCGCCGAGGCGTTCCAACAATTGACCGGCGAGCAGGAAACCCCCGCGCTGCGTTATGCCCCGTCGGTTGCAATCGGCGAGGATAGCACGGCCGGAGAAATCGCAAACAGGTTTACAGACCAGTTAACGGAACAATTTTCAGAGGAGCGGCGCGCAGGCACGACGCTTGTCGGACCGCACCGCGACGAAATCGAGTTTACCATCAACGGGCGGGACCTCCGGAAATTCGCATCGCAGGGACAGCACAAAACATTCCTCGTCGCGCTGAAGATTGCGGAGTTCCATTACCTGAAAGAGCAATGCAACGAAACGCCGCTGTTGTTGCTGGACGACGTTTTCACCGAACTTGACGAGCACCGCTCGCGCAGGCTGTTGAACATGGTCGCGCAACTCGGACAAGCATTCATCACCAGCACGAACGAGCAGGTATTTTCCGGCGCACTCGAGTGGGGCAACGGGGCACGAAAGTTCTTTGTCCGGCAGGGAGTCGTATCGTATGAAGAAACAGGCAATTTCGTCCATTAAGCCCATTGGCGCCGTGCTTGGAGAACTGGCGGAAGACCTCGGTATTCAGGGCAAATTGAGGCAATACGAAGCCGTTACCCGGTGGGCGGACATCGTCGGGCAACGGATTGCCGAGGAAGCGGAGCCGCAGAAAATCGAGAAGGGCGTGCTGTTGGTGCGGGTCCGGAAGAGCGTATGGCGCAACGAACTAACCATGCGCAAAAGCGAAATTCTAACAAAGCTCAACCAAGCGATCGGGGAAGCAGTGATCAAAGACATTAAGTTTTTGTAACGGTAGTAGAGACGTTGCTCGCAACGTCTCAAAAGAATATCTAGCAAGACGTAGCAAGCTACGTCTCTACAGAGCAAAAAATTATTTATACACAAGGGGATTATGGCAACAAAGACAGACGCAAAAAATAAATCAAACAAAACGGCACCAGAAGAAGAGCCGAAGAAACCTAAATCCGGCAACGGCAAACCTGAAACGAAAAAGCAAGGCGATTACACCGCGGACGACATTACCGTCCTCAAAGGTCTTGAGGCAGTCCGTCGCCGTCCCGCGATGTACATCGGCGATGTCTCGGCGCGCGGCTTGCACCATCTCGTCTATGAGGTCGTCGACAACTCCATTGACGAAGCGCTGGCGGGATACTGCACGAGCATCTCGGTCGCCATCAACAAAGACGGCTCGGTGACGGTGGAAGATAACGGGCGCGGCATTCCCACGGATATTCATGTGGAGGAAAAACGCTCAGCGCTCGAAGTCGTTATGACCGTTCTTCACGCCGGCGGCAAGTTCGATAAGAACACCTATAAAGTGTCCGGCGGCTTGCACGGCGTCGGCGTTTCGGTGGTGAACGCGCTCAGCGAGTGGCTGGACGTGGAAGTCTATCGCGACGGCAAAATCTTTTTCCAGAGGTATAAAAAAGGCGACCCCGTCGCTCCAGTCAAAACAACGGGCAAAGCGGAAAGGGGCAAACGCGGCACGAAAATCACCTTCATGCCGGACGGGTCGATCTTCAAGAACCGGACATTCAAATTCGAAACACTCGCCGAGCGGTTGCGCGAACTGGCGTTTCTGAACTCCACCGTCACGCTCCGCATCGAAGACCTCCGGTCTGAAAAC
>DATCJD010000242.1:0-4564 GCA_036507435.1 Bacteroidota bacterium | reverse complement strand
TTCATAACTAACTATCAAAGGATCCCCGAATGCCGGAGCGCTTCGATGCCGCCCATGCCGGGCATTTTGATGTCGAGCAACACTACGTCGTATTCCTGCTCTTTCATCCTCCGCAACGCTTCTTCTCCATTGTCAGCAACTTCGGTAGTAAAGCCGGCAACGTCGAGCCGTGCTTTCATGGAAAGCCGAAGAGTTTCTTCGTCGTCAACAATGAGTATGCGCTCTGGCATTCGGGGATCCTTTGATAGTTAGTTATGAACTATTGGCAATGTAAACCGAAACGTTGTCCATTTATCAATTTCGCTTTCAACGCCGATGGTGCCGCCATGGGCTTCGACGATAAGTTTGCAGATGGCAAGCCCCAAGCCGGTCCCTTTATGCTTAATTTTTTCCGCAGAGGATGCCTGCTTGTAGCGGTCGAACAGCGAATCGAGCTCCTCCGCGCGAATACCGTGCCCCATATCGCCGATGCTCACCTGGACCATTTTCTTGGGTTCTCCATCTTTGCTCACCTCCTCGCGAATTTCCGCGGCAATAATCACCGAACTGTCGCTTTTCGCGAACTTGTACGCGTTGCTCAGGAGGTTCATCAACACTTGCTCGACTTTCCGTTCATCAATACTGACGTTCGGCAAGCCGTCGTCAAAATTCGTCTTGACCGTAATATTCCTCCGAGTAAACTGCAACTGCATTTGTTGTACAACTCTTCCTACAATGTCTTTCACCGAAGCAGACTGCCGCTGCAACACCATGCTTCCGGCTTCATATTTCGAGAGGTCGAGAAAATCATTGACGAGCTCGAGCATACGGTTGGACGATTCTTCCGCCGCCTCGAGTAATTTCATGTAATCGTCTTTCAGCGGTCCCTCTCTGCCGACTTCCTGCACAAATTTCAGCACGCTTTGAATGCCGGAAAGAGGACTACGGAGGTCGTGTACCAGCATCGCCATAAAATCAGCTCTCATGCGCTCGAGCTCTGCTTGCGCGCGCCGTAATTTCACCAGCATGCGGGTGCGTACAATCAGTTCTTCCACATCGATGGGCTTGGTGAGATACTCGTCGACGCCCAGCGCCAGACCTTTCTCGATGCTCTCCGGGTCTTTTTTCTGAGCTGTGAGAAATACGACGGGAATCTTCGCCGTCTTGGGGTTTGCGCGCAGTCTCCGGAATGTCTCATAGCCGTCCATTTCCGGCATCTGAATATCCAGCAAGATCACGTCGGGCATGTCTTGTTCCGCAAGCTCCAAGCATTGAGCGCCGCTTGTCGCGCGTATCATGTGTAACGGCTTACGCTTGAGTGCAAATTCAAGCAAGTCCAGATTGTCTTCCGTATCGTCGACAATCAGAAGAACCGGGTTAAGCTCTTGAGGTTCGTTTCCCACTATTTAGTCTCCAAGACTTCTGCCGGCCGTTCGGCGCCGAGCACTTTATTAATTGTTTGTCTCAATTCAACGCTGGAAATACTCCCCTTCTTCACGAAATCCGAAATGTGCATGTTCAATTGTTTCCATTCGGTTTCGGACAAGTCTTTACCAGAAAGGATGACCACAGGAATTTTCCGCCACTGCTCGTTCTGCTGAAGCTCGCGTACGACGGCAAAGCCGTCCATCTCCGGCATCATTAAATCCAGCAACATCAACGCGGGCGTGGAGGTTTTGAGAATCTCCAACGCTTTCTGGCCTCCGTTGGCGACTTTCACCGAGTAGCCGTCCTCGACAAGCAGGCGTTTCATCGCTTCTGCGAAATCTTCGTTATCGTCCACGACAAGCAAGAACTGGTCGCGTGATTTCACGAATTGCTTCGCGAGCGTGAGCAAGCGAGTCGGGTCGGTCGGTTTTGCAACCACATCAACCGCTCCAAGCGAAACAGCAAGCGGTTTGTTATCGATAATCGAATGCACCACAACGGGTATGTCTCTCGTTTTCGGGCTTGCTTTCAGTTCGCGCAAGACCTGCCAGCCGTCCTTTTCCGGCATCATGATATCCAATGTAATAAGAGCCGGAATGATTTGCTGTGCGAGCTTAATGCCTTCCTCGCCGGAGAGCGCGCTGGCGACGGAATAGCCTTCGGGAATAAGGTATTTCCGTAAAATTTCAATCGCATCGGGGTCGTCGTCAATGCACAAAATTTGTGCGCCGCCTGCCGGTATTGGCTTCGCAACCTGCTTGACCACCTGAGCGGCAGGTTTAGCCTTCGGAGGCTCCGGCTTCTGATAGACGACTGTATCGCCCTTAGAAATGTAAACCGGCGGAAGTATAAGAGTAAACGTCGAGCCCTGCCCGTACTCGCTCTCAACGACTAAATCACCGCCAAGCATACGCGCGAGACGCCGCGAAATGGGCAGTCCCAAACCAGTGCCTTTGTATTTGCGCGTGTTAGTGCCGTCCACCTGCTTAAACTCCTCGAACACAATATCATAGTGTTCCGGTTTGATGCCGATGCCCGAATCTTTTACCGCGAAGGAAATCATGTCGCCCTTCTTCGCCACGTTGACAATCACATCGCCCTGGTCGGTAAACTTTGCCGCGTTGGAAAGCAGGTTCATCAATACCTGCCGCACTTTCACGATGTCGGTAGAAAGCTTCGGCAGGTTCGGTTCGATCGTTTCCTTCACCGTTAATTTCTTCTGCTTAAAGAGCGTCTCGGTCAACATCAAGCAGTTGGAGACGACGGACTGCACGTCCTCTGTTTCGATACTGACGGTCATCCTTCCGGATTCGAGTTTGGAGAGGTCAAGAATGTCGTTAATCAGTTCTAACAGATGTCTGCCATTCTTCAACACTTTCTCGATCGCCATGCGCTGGTCCGGCGTCAGGGGGTCGCCCGACTGTCCGAGTAGAACAGAGCTGAAACCGATAATGGAATTGAGCGGCGTGCGTAATTCGTGCGACATACTGGAGAGGAAGTCCGATTTGACCCTGTATGCCTTTTCCAGTTCTGTGTTCTTTCCGCCTAATTCCTCGTTGCGTTTCGCAATTTCGAGAGAGAGCTTACGCGTTTGCTCATGGTTCATCGCGTTCGCAATAGCGACGCCGATTTGCGGGACGGAGTTGTCGATAATTTCTTTTTCAAGATCCCCGTAAAGTACCGTCGAACCAAGCACCATCACGCCCAAGAGTTTATCCTGGAAGAGCACAGGAACCGCGAGTACCGACGCGGGCGGCACTTCCACTAAGCCAAGCGAAATCTGAAACCCGGACTCCGCCGGGACGTTCTTCACCTCGATCACTTTTAGTTCCTCTGCGCATTGGCCGGGGATGCCCTCACCGACTTCAAAAGTCGAAATCGCCCTCCCTTTTCCCTTCAGCGCATAATTTGCGGCGAGGTCAAGAACAGTGCCGTCAGCATTCAGAATATACAATGCCCCGATGGACGAGCCGGTGTGCGAACACAACAGCTGTAAACTTTTCGCTTCGACGTCATCCAGTGTTGCAAGGTTGTTGAGCGTGGTGATCAACTCGGAGTACGCATTGAGCCGCGTGTAATTATTCCCGAGCATGACCGACATGCTGTTGAAGTCCGATGCAAGCTCTCCCAGCTCATCCTTGCGGTTGAGTTCAATCGGCTCGAATTTCCCTTCCATCATTTTTTTGGTTCCCTGCTTCAACTTCGCAACAGGGTTGGTGATGGAACGTGTCAGCACAAAACCGAGCGTGAGGGCAAACACGGCGAGGAGAATGTTCACGAGCTCCACAAATCTTCGCAGTTCGTTGCTCAACCCGGAAGCGATGAGGATGCTGGAGCGCTGAGAGGCTAATTTGGTATTCGCAATTTCACTTAAATATTCGCGCGCGGTAGAGAGATACTGGGTCTCGGCATTAAGACGCGAAAGTTTGCTTAATTCTTCATCGTACCGGCTCGGGCTTAGACGTGATTCCGCCAACAGGATCTGTTTATCGCCGATCACTTCCATCCAGGTAAAAAACAAATCGCGCACTTGCTTGATTTTGAGTGCAAGTGAATCGGGTAACTGTCTTTGAACCCTTGCCTGGATAGCATCAAAATTTTGCCAGCCATTTTGATAGACCGTTTTCGAATCAACCGACCTTTTCGCGATGTACTGGTCGGATGCCCGCGCCACATTGACAATCTGTTCGCGCAAATCATTGATGTTCACCAGCAGTTCCGTATCCGCCGAGGCAACATTAAACCTGCCCTCGATTTGCGAGAGAACTTGCAAGGTCAAAACGGTCATGGCTGTGAGGATGACCAACAGCAGGCCGAAATTTGCGAGGACTTTCCAAAATAATTTTGATTTGAGCATATTGGTCTTTCGTTACGTGCGGGTAGAACAATTCAGAGAACAGTGACTGCTCTTGCACTCACTGCTTATCCCTCAATACCCAAATATTTTTGCACGAGGACGAGCAATTCTTCCGGGTCCATCGGTTTCGTATAGTGTTCCACACACCCCATGGCTCGTGTACGCTCTTTATCCTCGGCCTTAGCCTGTGCAGTAAAGGCAATAACCGGAATGTCTTTTGTGCGGTCGTCGGCTTTCAGGATCGGAACCGCTGTCCACCCATCCATCACCGGCATTTGCATATCCATCAAAATCAACTGT
>DATCJD010000241.1:0-6376 GCA_036507435.1 Bacteroidota bacterium | reverse complement strand
AAAGAAAGAACTGGAAGCGCGTATTGACGCCGAAAAAAAGAAGCAAACAGAGGGCGCCAAGAAAAAACTTGAGGATGCGTTAAAAGGGTTGATCAAACGACAATGACCCCGCCCCATCCGGCACAGCCTCTGTATCCTGAGTATTTCCTTGCTCCAAAAGGAGAGATGTATTACATTCTTGGTAAGCAGTCGTTTCTCAACAACCTTCCGGCGCCGGCATGAAAAAACTTACGCTCCAGCTCATGAACGAAAATTTTACGGTGAACAAGCTCGCACAGTTTGCCGAACTGCCGTCCATTTTCGCCAAGGGCGAAATGTGTTTCATGATGCGCACCGACGAAGAGTTCACGATCATCTGCCCGGATTTTATGGCGCCCAATAACGTCCAGCAGGAAACGGGCTGGAAGTGTATGAAGGTAACGGGCGAAATGAACTTAAGCGAAGTCGGCGTGCTGGCGTCCATTACGGGACCGCTCGCAGAAGCGAACATCCCGCTCCTCGCCGTCAGCACGTTCAACACGGATTATATTTTTGTGATAGAGGAAAACCTCGTGAACGCCGTGCAGGCATTGCAAAAGGTAGGGCACACGTTCGTGCACGGAGAGTAGTTCAGAGATAGGTTTGTTTCTTTCTTAATCGTAGAACCAGCAACGTACGCGTTACCCGACGATCCCGCTCAACTCTTTTAAGGTGATCTTTCCTTCATACAACGCTTTTCCTACGACAACGCCTGACACCCCGACCTCCGCGAGCGCGTGAATATCATCCACCGAGGAAACACCACCTGAAGCGATAAGCTCGATGTTCCTGAAGAACGAAGTAATTTCTTTATAGAGCTCGATGTTCGGTCCCTCCATCATGCCGTCGCGGTCGACGTCTGTGCAGATGAAGGTCGATGCTTTCGCGTGAATCATGTCGTAGAGGAATGTGTTGGGAGAGTACTCGGACTCCGCCAGCCAGCCGCTGTGAGCGATTTTCCCCGCATGAATATCGAGTGCGATGGCGAGGCGTCCCGGTCCGATATCCTGAATCCATTTCTTCACCAGCGAAGGCAGTGTGACGGCGATACTTCCCACGATGACGCGCTGCGCGCCAAGTTCGAGCAGTTTGTTCATATCTTCCTTGGAACGCACGCCGCCGCCGACCTGCGCCTTAACGCCTTTCATCGAAAGAATTTTTTCCAGCGAATCCCAATTTGTTACCGCGCCATTTTTCGCGCCGTCTAAATCGACAACGTGCAGATGCGTACAGCCGGAATCGAGAAATGATTTCGCGACGTCGGCGGGCGAGTCGGAATACACGGTCTGTTCGTCGAAGTGTCCCTGCCGCAAGCTGACGCATTTGCCCTTGTAAATATCGATGGCGGGAATGATAATCATGGGTGCTCCGCTGCAAGATATACTGGTATGTGCATGTTGAATAGTACAATTTTCCGGGCAAGAATGCCAAAGGAATATAGTGTACCTAAGCAGGATTTTCTCTTGTCATTCATAACCCTTTTTTCTACCTTTTCCACATAATGGTACAGTACAAAGACATTGAACGAGCGTATTCTGTCCTCAAGCCCGTAGTGCACAAGACACCGTTGTTGACGTCGCACACGTTCAACACACAGTCGGGCAACGAGGTTTTACTGAAGGCGGAAAACCTCCAGCGTGCGGGCGCGTTCAAGATTCGCGGCGCGTACAACAAGATACACTCGCTTTCGCCGGAAGAACGCCGCCGCGGCGTTGTCGCGCATTCTTCCGGTAACCATGCTCAGGGTGTTGCCCTTGCCGGACGATTGCTTGGTGTCAAGGTAACGGTCGTTATGCCGAAAGGCTCCGTGCCGAATAAGGTCGAGGGCGCAAAATCGTACGGCGCCGAAGTCGTCTTTAGCGAGGATACTTCCGACGCCCGTGAGCAATTGGCGAAGCAGTTCGAGCGTGAGTACGGGTACGTGCCCGTCTCTCCGTTTAACGACGACGCCATTATTGCCGGGCAGGGCACCGCAACGATAGAAGTGTCGCAGGATGTGAGCGACCTGGACTACCTCTTCGTGCCGGTGGGGGGCGGCGGACTGATTTCCGGTTCAGCGATTGCGGCAAAGCATCTCTTCCCGAAGATCAAGGTCATCGGAGTGGAAACAGAACCTGCAAACGACTGCTACCAGACGTTCCGGCAGAAGAAGATCGTCCATATCGCCCCGCCCAACACGATTGCCGACGGCATGCGGACGCAAGCGATCGGCGAGCGGAATTTTGACATTATCATGAAGTATGTCGATGATGTAGTCACGGTGACGGACGAACAGGTTATCGCGATGATGAAATTTTTCGCCGAGCGCATGAAGATTGTCGTGGAGCCGACAGGCGCGGTAGCCCCTGCGGCGGTGTACCACAATGTGCTCGGCCTTTCCGGTAAGAAAGCCTGCGCGATCATCAGCGGCGGCAATGTGGACCCGAAATTTCTCAAACACATTTTGTAATTCACGGTGTGATGAATAATCCATGACGCTCCAACAATTTCTTTCCTACGTCGACTACATGATGGACACGACGGCGAACCTGTTTCAGCAGGTCCCGCCGGAGAAGATCGACTGGAAACCGACGGACAGTTCGTTCACCGTGGGACAGCAAATGGCGCACATTGTCGGCGCTATAGATGTCTACGCCGGCGGCATTACGAAGGGCGAGTGGGGTTTCACCTCGATGCGTGAGCGGTTCCTGATGAACCGCCGCGCACCCTCCATGACGGCAGATGAAGCGCTCGCGCAGTTGAACATCCAGCGCGCCGCGTTCCACGCGCGCGTGGACGCGTTGAGCGAAGCAGAATTCGCCGGCGGAGAGGTAGCGTCGCCTCAAATGGGCGGGATGTTCCCGCGCTGGCGCGTGGCGTTATTGTTCATCGAGCATCACCTCAACCACAAGGCGGAACTGTTCATGTATTTGAAAATGCTCGGTGTGAAAGTAAACACAGGACATCTCTATCGCGGCGCATCCTGAAAACGGCTTGATGCTGTAGAAAAAGTTTTCTATGTTACAGTGCTACGGTAGGCAGTTATCAGTGGTCGGTCATCGGTAAACGGAATTCTGTCTCATATGAAAATCGCAGTCTGCATTAACCACGTCCCCGATACGGAAACAAAAGTAAAAATCGGACCCGACGGCAAAAGCATCGACCGCGCGGGAGTGAATTTCATCATCAACCCGTATGATGAAATTGCGGTTGAAGAAGCGCTACGCATCAAAGAGAAGCAGGGCGGGGAAGTTGTTGCGCTCTCCCTCGGCGGCGATACGCACAAGGAAACGCTCCGCAAGGCGCTCGCGATGGGCGTTGATAAAGCCGTTCTGTTGAAGGACGTTGCGCCGCGGGATTCGTATTCTGTCGCCCTCGCGTTGTCTATCGCACTAAAAGAAATCTCGCCTGAAATTGTGCTCTTCGGCAAGCAATCCATTGATTCCGACGACGCCGCAATCGGGGTGATGACGGCAGAAATGCTGGGCTGGGCTTCCGTGGCGGTTGTGGTGAAGCTCGATATCGCCGGAGGGAAGGTAACCGCTGAGCGGGAAATCGAGGGCGGACACGAGAACGTCGAAGCGACATTGCCCGTCGTTATCACGACACAGAAGGGTTTGAATGAGCCGAGGGATCCGTCACTCAAGGGCATCATGGCGGCGAAGAGCAAACCGATAGAAGAGAAACAGGCGGCGACCGCCAGCAACCGGGCGGAGGTCCTTGAAATGCGTAAGCCCGCGGCAAAAGGAAGCGGCAAGATTGTCGGTACCGGCGCTGATGCTGTTCCTGAGTTGGTGCGACTATTGCACGAAGAAGCGAAAGTTATCTAGTGCCGTTTCAAAAAAAAATAATCTTGTATTTTTATCGTAAAGTACATAACCCCCTGCGTTCCGTCCGCCTCAGGCGGACGGAACGCGTCCCCCTTGGTAAGGGGGACAACGTGTAGGCAGACGGTCTTTCCCCTCCTTACCAAGGAGGGGTGTCCACCGACCTGTCTCGACGTTTTTTGTCGGGAGGCGGACGGGGTGGTTGCTTTCATCCTCAAAATATAAAAAACAACATTAATTCTTAGACGCGGTACTAGTATAGCGAATTGCGAATTGGTTTTTCCTTTTTCCTTTTTCCTTTTGACTTGAATGATGAAGATCTTAGCATTTGCTGAACAACGGGACGGACAACTGAAGAAGAACGCCTTCGAAGTTGTCGTCGCGGCGAAAAAGATTGCCGACCAAACGGGCGGCGAAGTCGTCGCGCTCGTGATTGGAAGCGGCGTAGAGAGTATCGCCCCGGCGCTGGGCGGATACGGTGCAGCGCGCGTAGTGGTGGTTGACGACGCCCGGCTAAAATATTATTCGACGACGGCGTACGCAAACATTATCGCCGAGGTCGCGAGAAAAGAATCGGCAAGCGTGGTCATGCTTGCCGCAACGGCGATGGGCAAAGACGTCGCCCCGCGCGTAGCCGTGAAGCTTGAGGCGGGACTTGCGGTTGATTGCATCGCGCTGAAAGTAGAGGGCGGCGACATACTTGCCACGCGCCCCGTGTACGCTGGCAAAGCGCAAACCGATATCAAGATTACGACGCCCGTCAAAATATTTTCGCTCCGCCCGAATGTCTTCACAGCCGGAACAACGAGCGGCGCGCAAGCGTCTGTAGAAAAGGCGATTATCCCGCTCGCCGACGCGGATTTTGCATCTGCAGTGAAAAGCGTGACGCAAGCCACAGGAAAGATTGACGTGGCGGAAGCCGATGTGATTGTTTCCGGCGGCAGGGGCTTGAAAGCGCCGGAGAATTTTAATATCATCGAAGAGCTGGCGGCGGCGCTCGGCGCGGCAGTGGGCGCGTCCCGTGCGGTCGTTGATGCAGGCTGGCGTCCGCACGACGAACAGGTCGGGCAAACAGGCAAGACGGTATCGCCTTCTCTCTATATAGCGGTTGCCATTTCAGGCGCGATCCAGCACCTTGCGGGTATGTCGTCTTCGAAGTATATTGTAGCAATCAACAAAGACAAGGACGCTCCGATCTTTCAGGTGGCGGATTATGGTATCGTCGGCGACGCGTTCGAAGTTGTTCCCGCGCTGACAAAAGAAATAAAGAAGTTGCTTGGGAAATAACATCTGTTTGGTAGTCGCAGGCTTTGCGTTTGTTGCATCCCGCTGTGCTTTTGGCGGGACAGCCTGCGGGCATAAAAGAACATCGCAACCTGAAGGTTGCGGCTACCGGCGATTACATGGAGTTTTACCTCAAGGAGAAGATGTTGTGGAGAAGATTCAAGTTGACATATTAGGATTATCGACCAGCCCGTCTTCGGGTGGGGCGTACGCGCTTATTCTAAAGGAATTAAACGGTCCTCGCCGCCTGCCGATTATTATCGGCGCGTTCGAGGCGCAGTCTATCGCGCTCGAAATGGAAGGCATCAAGCCGCCGCGGCCCTTGACGCACGACCTGATGAAAACCATCATCGATTCGATGGGAGCCGGGCTTGCCGACGTGCTCATCAGCGAGTTGAGAGACGGGACATTCTACGCGCGGCTCAGTATCGACAGCCAGGAAATTGATTCCCGCCCGAGCGATGCCATCGCGCTTGCAGTGCGCTACGGCGTGCCGATCTTCGTCTCGGACAGAGTAATGGATGAAGCCGCGTTCGTTCCGGAAAATGAACATGCAGAAGCGGCGACTCCGGAGACGAGTGCGGCAAAGGAAGCGGCGCCGAAACCGAAACTGTCCAAGTTGGAATTACTCCAGAGCCAGTTAGGCGAAGCCATCACCAAAGAAGAGTACGAGAAAGCCGCTCGGTTGCGGGATGAAATCCGCAAACTTCAGGGGCGCGATTCGTAAGTACACATCGTTCTATCCTTATCGCATATCTCCAACGCACACGAAGGGATTCCCTGTTGAACCTCCCCGATAGCCGTAGGGTAAGCGTTGTCGTGATTCTTCTCCTCCTCTTGTTCACTGCGGCGTCTCCGCGGCTCTGTGCAGTCCAGGTTGTGCCCGATCCGCCCCCTGTCGATTCGACTCTCGTAATCCTCCCGGCGCCTGTGGACAGTATGTCCGCACAGTTTTTGATGCAGGAAGGCGACGAGTTCGCCGAGCGGTTGTTCGACAACCAGCGCGCGCTTGCAAAATATCTCGACGCGCTCACCGTGGAACCGAACAGCGAAGAAATTTTCTGGCGCATCAGCCGTTGTTATGTGGATATCGCCGAGCACCTGCCGTCTGTGACGCAGAACGACCGGAATTACCAGCTCGCGACGTACGAGCGCGCACAGGAGTTCGCCAGTAAAGCTATCGCCGCAGACCCTACAAGTTCGATGGGCTATGCCCGCCGCGCTATCGCGACCGCGCGCATCTCCATGTTCAGCGGCGTGTGGGAAGC
>DATCJD010000240.1:0-4983 GCA_036507435.1 Bacteroidota bacterium | reverse complement strand
GATATGCAGTTGTGGCGCTATCCGGAGATGGAACAGACAGCTACACAGTAGGGAAACTTAAACTTCCAGCAGTCCTCGTGTTCGGCAGTGAAGCGCACGGCGTGAGCAAGGAAGTCCGCTCAGCGTCTGATGCGGTATTGAGAATTCCCGGATACGGCTCTGCGGAATCATTGAACGTCGGAGTTGCCTGCGGCATTGTGCTGGCGCATGTGCGAGCAGTTCATCCCAAATCCCAAATCTCAAATCGCTAAGTGTTGTTATGCTAACCTCGGTTCCAGGATTTAAACTCGGACATTACACAGACCGCGATGCGCTCACGGGCTGTACGGTGATTCTCTGTCCGCTGAAGACGCGCGCGAGCTGTGAAGTGCGCGGGGCGTCGCCGGGAAGCCGCGAGCTCGAATTACTCGCGCCGGAACGTAAAATGCAGGAAGTTCACGCTCTTTTGTTTACAGGCGGAAGCGCGTTTGGTCTGAGCGCGGCGGACGGCGTGATGCGCTGGCTTTCCGAGCACAACATCGGCTACGAGACCCCGTGGGTGAAGGTGCCGATTGTTCCTGCCGCAGTGGTGTTCGATTTGAATCTCGGCAGTAGCGCCGTTCGTCCGGATGCAACAGCAGGATATGAAGCCTGCAAGAATGCCGCCAGCAATTCTGCTAAGAATTCTGAAGAAGGTAATATTGGAGCAGGCACCGGAGCGACAGTAGGGAAGTGGAAAGGGATGGAATCCCGCATGAAGGGCGGCTTAGGCGGAGCTTCGAAGACAGTCGGTGAGCTGATTGTCGGCGTCGTTGCCGTTGTAAATGCAGTTGGAGACATCATAGACGAGAATGGAAAAATTCTTGCCGGAGCGCGTTCTCCGGACGGGACATTTTTCGGAACATCCGACCCGTACCGTGCGTTTGCTCGCGGGAAAGTGCTTGAGAATACGAATACCACGCTCGTCGCGGCGGCAACAAACGCGGACTTCACCAAAGTGGAACTGCACCGTATCGCCCAGCGCATGCACGACGGCATGGCGCGGGCAATAATGCCCTCGCACACCTCGTACGACGGCGATGCGACATTTGCGCTTTCGTGCGGCACCGTAAAAGCCGACCTCGACCTCGTTGCCGAGATTGCCGCAAGCCTTACCGCAGAAGCTATCCGCAGAGCGGTGAGGGCGGCAACAAACGCTGGCGGCGCTACAGGTCTGGCAGGTTGAAATCTCCACCCCAAATGAAATAGCCATTACCTTTCCATTTCCGAGTAAATCAGTGTATATTTATTGTCGGTAGCCGCAGGCTTAAGCCTGTGATGCTAATCGCAAAAGATGCAACCTAAAGGTTACGCCTACCTTTTTGTAATATGAGGGGTTATTATTGCAGAAGATTTCCATTTGGCTTCGAAAACTGAAAGCATGGGTTGAAAGCTTTGCGCAAAAGCCGGGAGCCGAGTGGTCGCTCTTTGGTATAGCATTCATCGAGTCCTCTTTTTTTCCTATTCCGCCCGATGTGTTGCTGATCGCCTTGGCGGTATCGCTTCCTAAAAAATCGTTCCAGTATGCATTGATGTGTTCTGCCGGGTCGGTGTTGGGCGGCATGCTCGGTTATCTGATAGGGCTTGAGTTCTACGATTTGCTCGGCAGGCCGATTATTGAATTCTACGGGCTACAGGAACAGTATCTCAAAGTCCAACAACTGTACGCAGACAACGCATTTGTTTCGATAGCTATCGCAGGCTTTACGCCGATTCCGTATAAAGTATTTACGATTGCGGCTGGAGCGTTTCAGGTGTCGTTTAAGACGCTCGTGTACGCCTCGTTATTGAGCAGGCCTGCGCGATTTTTTCTGGTAGCCGGATTGTTCTATTGGTTTGGTCCCAGCATTAAAGCCGTTATTGATAAATATTTTGAATTGTTAACGTTAGGTTTTGTTGTGTTAGGCATACTTGGATTCATCGCCATCCGCTGGCTCATGTGAAGCGCTTTCTTGAAGACTGATACCCATGGCTCACGTCTCCTCACGAATTGTAGAAGTATGCGTCTATAAAATCGTCAACAATAAGCCGAAGTATTTGTTATTGAAACGCGCTGAGAACGATAGCCTCTACCCCGGCATCTGGCAAATAGTGACGGGAATGGCTGAAGGCGATGAGAACGCTGTCACGACCGCGCTCCGTGAATTGGGCGAGGAGACCGGTTTTCGCCCCGAACGGCTCTGGGTTGTTCCGTTTGTGGACGTTTTCTACAGCGCAAAATCGGATACGGTCAATCTTACTCCAGTGTTTGCCGTTCAGGTGAAGGAAGACAGCGAACCGAAGCTTTCAGACGAGCATCAGGAGTATGGTTGGTATTCCTATGACGACGCGAAGAAACGGCTTGTTTGGAGCGGTCAAAAGAACGCATTGAAGAACACCGAGAAAAATATCATTCAAGAAACAGAAGGCGGCCGCTTGGCGGAAATTAAAGACTTTACGCAATTCGAAAGGAAACTCTAGTGAGCGTTCTCGTGGTTGGGTCGGTTGCGCTGGATACGGTCGAAACGCCCTTCGGCAGAGTAGAAGAAGCGCTCGGAGGCTCCGCGGTGTATATCGCGCTCTCTGCTGGATATTTCACAGCGCCCGTGCGAATCGTTGCCGTGGTCGGAGGAGATTTCCCCAAGAAAGAAGTCGAGTTGTTGGAGAATCGCAATATCGACCTCGACGGGCTTCAAGTGATAGAAGAGGGGAAGACGTTCCGCTGGTCGGGGCGTTATCACTATGACCTCAATACGCGTGATTCGCTCTACACGCATTTGAATGTCTTCGAGAAATTCAATCCGGTTATTCCCGACGGCTATAAAAAAAGCTCGTACGTGTGTCTCGGCAATATCGACCCGGTCTTGCAGAAAAAAGTTCTCGAAGGAATAGAAAAACCGCGCCTCGTGGTCGGCGATACGATGAATTACTGGATCAAGAACAAGCCGAAGGAACTCCGCGAGACCCTCAAGGTCATGGATGTCATCGTGTTGAATGACTCTGAAACCCGTCTGCTCACCGGCGAACCGAATCTCATCAAAGCCGCGAAACGAATTATCGAAATGGGTCCCCGCATCGTCATCATCAAAAAAGGTGAACACGGCGCGGTTTTGGTGACGAGTAATGTGATTTTTTCCGCTCCCGCGTACCCGCTTGAAGATATTCAAGACCCCACGGGTGCAGGAGATGTCTTTGCAGGCGGGTTCATCGGCTGGCTGGCGAAAACCGACGACCTTTCTATAGAGAACCTGAAACGGGCGGTGATTTACGGCAGTACGCTTGCTTCATTTTCTGTAGAGCAGTTCAGCGTGAACGGGCTAACGGATTTAACTCCGTTGAAGATTCAGGACCGGTTCCGGACGTTTATGCGGATTTCGAAATTCGATGAGCAATGAGCGCTAAGCAGATCCACGTGAAACCGATTGAGTGGGCCGGCGGGAAAGTACGATTTCTCGACCAGACGCTCTTGCCGGATAAAGAAATCTACGTTGAGACGGACGGCGTGAAGATTATTGCAGAAGCAATCCGTCGTCTTGCGATACGCGGCGCGCCGCTGATCGGTATCGCGGCGGCATACGGTACTGCATTAGCCATGAACTCGATGCCCACCGGTCAGACTGCCGAGCGTTCAACATATTTTAAAAACATCATTTCTGTCCTTTCACACACACGACCTACGGCGGTTAATCTGTCCTGGTCTCTCCAACGCCTTCGAAAGATTTTTCATCTGCATCTTCATGACCCGATTGATGTAATTCAAAAAAGCTTGCTTGCCGAAGCACTTGCTATTCATCAGGAGGATGCTGTGATGTGCAAAAAAATCGGTGAGAATGGCGCACGGCTTCTTCCGGAGCGGTCGTCCGTTCTGACCCATTGTAATACGGGCAGGCTTGCCACCGGGGGCATCGGAACGGCGTTGGGCGTGATAGAAACTGCATGGGAACTTCGAAAGCTTTCGCACGTCTATATAGATGAAACCCGGCCCTTGCTTCAGGGAGCCCGGTTAACAGCTTGGGAGTTAGGAAGACTCAACATTCCCGCTACGCTTGTTGTGGATAGCGCGGCGGGATTTCTCATGCAGAGCGGACGTGTTACTGCCGTCGTCGTCGGTGCAGACCGGATTGCCGCCAACGGAGACGCCGCGAATAAAATCGGCACCTACGCGTTGGCGGTTCTTGCGAAATATCATCGCGTGCCGTTCTATATTGCGGCTCCAAGCTCGACATTGGATTTTGATATTCCCTCCGGGGATGCTATTACTATCGAGCAGCGGGCGAAGTTGGAGGTTTCACCGTTCTTTGATACTGTTTTGTCTCAACAGGGAATAGATGTTGACAACCCGGCATTTGATGTGACTCCCCATGAACTTATTTCAGCCATCATCACCGAACACGGTGTTGTGGAGCGTCCGTCGAAAGAATCGCTTGCTGAACTGCGGTCAAAGGTGTTCGAACCGCCTGCAAAGGCTTCAGCCGGGGCGCTGTCGTGATTACGAAGACCGACGCCATCGTGCTGAAATCCATGCGGTACCGCGACACGAGTAAGATTGTCACGTTCTACACGCGTCGGTACGGAAAGGTCAAAGCGATTGCCAAAGGCGCGCGCGATACTAAAAGCAAGTTCGGCGCCGCGTTGGAACCCATGACGCTAAGCTCTCTGGTGTTGTATAAAAAAGAACAGCGTGAACTTCAGCTCGTTTCACAGTGCGATATTGTAAAGCAATACAAACGCATCCATGCGGAGATGGCGCGCATGTCCGTTGCGCTCGCGGTGCTCGAGCTGGTCAACCAGCTCACACACGACGAAGAAGAAAATCTGCCGCTGTTTTCGTTGCTGGTCAATACATTTGATACTCTCGAACAAGCCGAAATGAAGTTCGAAAGCCTGCTCTATGCGTTTGAAATACGGCTTGCGGCGTTATTTGGGTTTGCGTTGCATCTAGAGAAATGTATTTCCTGCGGCAGGGAGGTTCAAATAGACTCGGAG
>DATCJD010000239.1:0-3210 GCA_036507435.1 Bacteroidota bacterium | reverse complement strand
AAACATACGGCTCATCTACGAACCCTGTTATCGTCGTGTGCGATTCGCCCGCCGATACGAACTATAAGGTGAAATTTACAGGCGGCACAGTAGGATATGGCATCCTTGCCGTTCGCGGTAATATCGAAATTGGCGGAAACTTCGAATGGTACGGCCTCGTCGTTGTGTTTGGAGAGTCGAATACGGTAAACTTTGGCGGCGCGGGAACGCCAAAAATTGTCGGCGGACTTATTGTTGCCCAGCCGGGCGATGGAGCGGCGAGTTTAACACTGAAAGGTACCGGCGCGAACGGAAAAGTACTCTACAGCAGTGCCGCGCTCACCAACGCGAAAAATATCGGCAAGCTGAGGTACTACCAAATCGTCTATTGGTATGAATGACGGATAGCATTTAGCGTACACACAACAGGCATGTACATGAGTACATGCCTGTTGTGTTTTTGCGGAGTGTCATTCCGAATCCCGCCGTTTTATTGGGGGCGAGGAATCCCGTTACCGATGACCGGGATGCACAAGGACTTCATGTGTTACCTAAAGAAAATTTCAATATCGAAGATATACCACGAATTACCGTACTTCTCCAGAACGAAATTCACTTCCTGCTTCAGGCTCTTCACTTCCACCTTTACCGTCGCGGATGTCGCAGTGTTGCCCCCGGTGTATGTCGTTTCGCCGTAGGTAAACGGTTTCGCACGCCACATCGTGCTTAACCCTTCGAGGGAACTCTGCATCTGTTCGTAGCTCGCCTGCTTCAGTGGACCCGTGCCTTCTTCGTCGGACATGACTTTACAGATCACCAGCATATCATTTTCATCAATGCCTTTCTTGAAAAGCTCGACGGTTTTCAACGGTGTACTGTCCGAGCCTGCCTGGGAATTCGACTGGGGATTCCCTTGTTGAAGGAGTGTTGCAATTAATATGGAAAGTAAGAGTTTCATCTTATTCCATCCACCCGAAGATCGGTACCTTGCCCCGCCACCCCGTTCCCTTTTCCGATGTCAGGTAGGTGGCGTGTTGAATTGCCTCGCGGCTGAATAATATCTTGCTCTCGTGGTTGCCGGTGCAGATTTTTTTCTTTTCTAAACTATTCGATAAGAGCATAACTGCGCCCAACACTTCCACATGAATGTGAAACATTTTATCTGCGATAATCAATCCCTTAAAGGGAGTCTCCGAAGCGATATTCTCCACACGCGCCGTGCCGGACGAATTATGGACGACGAGTATGCCTGCAGGGTCCTTGCCAAGCCATGCCGCTTTCCATGAAACGCCTTCGGGAAGGTCGACGTACGTTACTCCCTTGAGAGGAAACTGGAGGTCTTTCGGATTCGTCACGTATTGGCTTCCTGCGACGCCGCTCTTCGCGACTTCTTTCAGCGTGCCTCCGGGAAAATTAAAAACGCCGTCGGGGTCGGCAGGAAAAGTATTGCTCCAATTGTGGCTCTGTTCCACTGAAAGGGGATTTGCCGGATTGCTCGCAGGGTAGTCGCTCCCGTCTTCTCCGGTTCCGCCGATAACTGCTTTTCCCTTGTTAGTAAAGGCGCTTCCGGAGGATATGCCGTACACCCCGCCAAAGTTCTCAAGCTCGCCTTCTTCGGTATGATTCCTGCCGTCGATGTGCAGGTCGCCAATAGTATTATCCAGCACCCCGCTGGCAGTGATGGCGCCGCGGATAGGTTCCGGAACGAACCCAAAGGTTGTGCCGGCGTACACCATTACCTCGTGAACGCTCTTTCCATATTCAGCACGCATCACAAGCTTCACGACTTCGTGGTCGTTCTTGGCGATGTTGATCGTCGTATCATACAGTGAATACGTAAGGCTATAGTCTCCGACATCGCTGAAAATCGACGAAGAAAGTTTCGCTGAGTTTTGTACGCGCAGAGTCGCACTGTCGGCATACAACCCCAATACATACGATGCCGCGTCGTTGGCAAGGTTTCGGGAAAGTGTCCCGTCAAAATATCGGACGAGATTTTCCGTCGCCTGTTCGGACGAGCGGTTGAGCTGTAAGTTCATCACGCCGACGGTAATCGATGCGCCGAGGATCATAATGAGCGATGCGCGTCCCACTTACCAACCCCCGATATTTTTTGGATGAATCACTTTTTCTACCGTTACCGGAATAAAGGTCGAATCCAGCGGGTCGCTCGGTTCGATCACGAACGCAAAGGTGATAAGGCGGACGACCGACCTATGGCGCACGTATTTGAGAGAATCGTACGGTATCACCCTTCCGGCGGTGTCCCGGTACGCGAAATAAAATTCTGTCAAGCCGGAAGCGACGTTTTGTTGACTTCCGGCGTTCAGCCTCCGATAGAGAGGCCTGTCGTGCGGGTTCGTTGTTGTCAGAAAAAATGTCGTATCGCCTACGGTGTACCGCACGGAGTCTATCGTGCCGTTATCGTCAAGGTCGGCAAGGAAAGCAACCGACAAAGATTCTGCGAGCAGAACAGGGGTGGCGGTCGTACGGTATCCCGCCTTATACAAGTCGTTTTCCAATATGTTCAAGAGTTCGACCGATGCTTGTTGTGAAATCAAGTCCTGCGAACGCTGAAATGTCGTATTGCTGAGATTGTAATTCAATGATAGAATAATAACGATAACAAGCCCGCCGATAACAAAGGATCCTATAAGGTCGGTTGTCGATCCCATAATAGATTACTGGTAGATTACGTGGTATAATTTCAATGTGTCCTCAAGCCCTTTATTAAACGCCTTCACTTCTACTTTTTTTACCAGGGATTGTTTGTCCGAGGAAATCGTCGCTGTATTGTTCGGGTCCACATACTGTACGGTCACGCTCAATTCGATTGACCCAAAAACCGGATGGTCGTGTTTTTTTTGCAAGCCGTGATAATCATCCACGTCGTTAAAGAAAGGATACTCTTCACCCTGCTCTTTGCCAAGCAAGCCGGGTGGCGTGAAGTCTGCCGGCTTTTTTCGTTTTAACCACCCCGGCGGAATAAACGGAGGTCCTTCGCCCTCTGACGGCCCCCCGCCTTGTGACTGTCCCTTATCTTCAGGCGGTCCACCGCCGGATGAAGAAGCACCGCCAGAAGATTTCCCCGCGCTCGACTGTTCGACAGCGATAGCTTGGTCAAACGATTTCGAACTGATTTCTTGAATGAGATTCTCCGCTTCGGCAATAGTCGCAATCATTGCCTGCGTTTCCAGCAAATTGGCGTAGCTTGAAATCATCGCCCGGTTT
>DATCJD010000238.1:0-4156 GCA_036507435.1 Bacteroidota bacterium | reverse complement strand
CATCACGGCATTGTTTGACTGCCGACGCCCTTCTTCTTCATCAACGCTTCAATTTCAGAAATCTCTCGCGGTGAACCTGCGGAGAGGTTCACGTTGCCGGTCGGTGTGACGAGTATAACATCTTCGATACGTACGCCGATGTTGCGGTACTGCGCTGGCGCGCCGGATTCCTCGGAAATATAAATCCCCGGCTCAACCGTGTACAGCATTCCCGCTTCCATCGTCGGCT
Source organism: Bacteroidota bacterium (assembly GCA_036507435.1). Taxonomy (GTDB): domain Bacteria; phylum Bacteroidota; class Ignavibacteria; order UBA10030; family UBA10030; genus JAKEEG01. Next base: position 3,927 of record DATCJD010000238.1, on the reverse strand, counting down.
GGCCGACGTCGTGGACGTTTAATCCAACCGAGTGGCCCAACCCGTGCATGTAGAACCTGCGCATCTCCGCCCGGGTCTTCTCTTTGATGATGCCGAGTTTATACAAGCCCTCGGTAATCACTTGGTCTGCCGCGGCAGATGCTTCGCTCCATTGCGAGCCGGGCTTGATGGTCGCGATGGCGGCGTTCTGCGCATCGAGCACAATCTGATAAATTTCGCGTTGAGCCTTCGTAAATGTCCCGTTGACAGGATACGTGCGCGTGACGTCGCTCGAATAGCCGTGATACTCCGCCGCGCAATCGGCAAGAATCACATCGCCGTCCTTGAGCGGGCGACGGTTCGTGTTGTAGTGCAGGATGACGCTGTTCTCCGCCGCGCCCACGATGCACGGGTAACCGGCGTACTCCGCGCCATTCTTGCGGAAGACGTACTGGTAGACCGCGTCGATCTCATATTCTTTCATGCCCGGCTCCACGGACATCATCGCTTCGTTGTGCGCCTGCGCGCTGATCTCCGTCGCTTTTTTCAGCAATTCGATTTCGTCCGGCGATTTGATGATGCGCATCTTGCGTACAATAGGCGTCGGGTCGCGCAAGGCGTCCGCAACGCTCATGCGACGAATGGGCGCTTTTAAGGGTTGGAGCAACTCGGCAATTTCGCCGCTCAAATCTTCGCGGAAGGTCGGCACATACAGCAGGCGCGGGCGGTTTGCAAAAGAGAAAAAGGTCCCGAGCATCGGTTCAAACTTATCGTTGTCCAGTGCATACTCCAGCCCGCGGAGTTTCACCGCTCCTACGGGGCCGTACCGGCGGCCATCCCACGTTTCGCGTAATGGGTTTTTGGATTGGACGAACAGAATTTCCTTCACGGTAATCGTCTTGCTCGTGTCGTCCATGCTCTTTACGGAAACGCCTTTCGGCGCGAGGACGAGGATCGCGTTCGGCTCCGTAAAGCCGGTCAGGTAGAATAAATTATCGTCCTGGCGGTACTGAAAATCCACGTCGTTGTTCCGGTTTCGGATGGGGGATGAATAAAACACGGCGACAGCCTCGGCGCCGATTTCCGTCATCACTTTTTCGCGCCGCGCTTTGAACACCGCGGGACTGGTATAATCGGTGTCGTACTCGATGTACTTCACCTCTTGCGCTACCGAAACAGCCGCAAAGAGCACAAAGACCAGCGCTGAGAAACAGATAGTACGAAGTTTGCTCATCACATGACTCCTATTAATAATAGAGTAGAGAAATACCCTTCCGAAGGTTTAGACCCTACGGAAGGTTAGAGAAAAAACTTTAATTTAATTGGCGTGGCAGGAGATAAGATACGGATTTCTTCACGAAGTTTGCAAGGAGAAAGACCTGCGGGGTTGCTAAAGCCCCGCAGGTCGGCAAAGCTACTTCATCAATACCATTCGTTTGATTTCTTGGAAATTCCCGCTCTCCAGTCTATAGAAATAGACACCCGACGACATGGGCAAGCCGGAAAGGTTTGTGCCGTCCCACCGTGTTTCGTACGAGCCGGCGGATTGTTCCTGGTCAATCAGTGTTGCCACCACTCTGCCGAGCATATCATAGATATGCAGTTTAACGTGAGTCCGCTCCGGCAAGTCGTACTTGATTGTCGTGCTGGGGTTAAAGGGGTTCGGATAATTTTGCTTAAGCGAAAATGATGTTGGTAATAGTTCAATGACTTCTGTCCCGACAGGTGTACCGATGCTTGCGTAGGCACGAATAAGATATTTAAACACGTTCCCTGGAGCATTCTGGTCTCCATAAACTGTCCATTGGCCGGTCGATTGTACGTACGTAAAACTGTGTCGATCCCCATCATCGGGCTCAGAACTTATCATTACTGCCGGGGCTGTTGAGTTATTGATAACAAAGGAAATAATAAAATCGGGATTTGCATCGATGCTATTTTGAGTTAGATCAATAGTGACCCAATTTGGATAAGGAACCGGGTAAGGACCTGAGCCCGAATAGCCTTGAATTGAATCCGCGGATACTAATGTAAAGGCCGGTACGATTGTTTGACCAATCGGTGAAGGATTAAACGAGCTATTGAATCTGGAGAGAGTAGTCTGCATTGTGCCAGCACGCCGAAATGCGACCCTTATACTATCGAGCTTCGCACCACTAATGCCAGTAAAGTACACTGTTTGAATATCGCCTACAGGCAGAGGTAAGAAACCTTCCGGGATACCGTCCTCGTATTTAATTTCAAATGTCTGGAATGTTCCGGTTCCTGTCGCCGAATAGGAGTACGAATTTGAGCTAGTACTGTTTTGCGTGTTGATGACAATAAACGTCACGGACGAGTACGTGCTGCCGAAATCCGGAACGGAGTACACAGTATTTCGCGGAACATCCTCAACCACAGGCGAGCCTGCGCCAATTTTGATAGCCTTTATTACAATATTGGAGAACGCAGACGTAAATGTAACCGAAAGATTCGACCCTGAGGAAAAGGTAATATAATCCGCCCCAAGACCAGTCACGCTGCCGTTTACTGTGCCGGTGTTTGGGTCTAAGTGGGTCGTCGCCTTCGGCTTCGTCAACGAGGGCTCATAGGTGTAACCGTATCTGGGACTGGGATTCACGGAGACATCCTGAACCTCGTTGGCAATTAACCAGTCTGTAACAACATCGGTAAATGTCCGCGATGTAGGGTACGCTGCAAGTGCATTACTAATCCTTGTTGCGCCGGTTCCGCTGTTTTGTACCCAATTCCTGAGAAAGTTGTCCGGAAACTGATTCCAGAGATAGAGTGCCCAGCGTGCCGCACGGGAATAGTCTGCAAGCGTGCTGTTCCAGCCCAGCAAATAAATATCGGTATTATCTGTGTACCGATTCTGGCCCGGGTACGAGTAACCGCAGACAAGCGAAGCAACCTCCGAACAGGCCTCGTTGTTAAAGGTGTCGGTATTTTTATTATAGTTCCAATTAATCATGTGCTGGAATTCATGCGCTGTTGTGCTGGCTGCAAAGGTTAATCCGTCCGGGTTATTCAAATCTCCCGGATTTGCGTCAATGTAATATATCTCGGCTTCGTTACTTCGATGACCCTGAAGAACTGGGTCTCCATCCTGATATTGATTGATACTGTAAAAATAACCGGCTACATAACTGCCTCCTGAAAGCCCATCCGTGATATCAAGAATGAGAATAACAATTTTTGGGTCGTTGTCGAGGGTGTTCGGAGGATCACCAAACGTCTCCGTATCGATCCGGTAGATCCCCTTGGTGGGGTCCGCGGGCGTTCGTTCCTCCCACGCCGCGAGGATGGAATCGACCGCAGCCTGCGTGACCCTATTGCCCCAAAGAGAGTTTTCGACAAAAACATAACAGTTATCGCCGACCGCCTGGCATGTCGATGGGACAAGGTATTCGACAGTGGGAGATTCACTCAAATCGCTTGCCCACCAGCCTGAACCCAGAATCGGTCCAGGATCGCCAATGTCGAACGTCCACGCCGTCTTCTTCATCAGCGCCTGCTGTTGCAAAACCTCCGGATGCTCCCGGATGTACTCCCATATCTTCCTCTCCTCGTCCCGAAGCAGATGAGAGCCCGGGATGGGATACGGTTCGGACGCCTGTTGCGCTTCAACTGCGGGAGAGACAAGCGCACGCTCCTGACTCAAGGCAGAAGAACTCAGCGCTACCAGAACTACCACCATCAATGGCGGGATGACTCGTTTCATAATTCCCCTTTAGTAATATAAAAACTTTCGTAAGGCACAACCCTCCTTCGGCGAGCAGGTAAATTGTGCCCCTACGGGTTAATCTCTTTCACAACGTTCACCGTAAGCACTTTACCCTCTGGCGCGTCGGAAATCTTTGTGTATTCAACCTCGACCTTTCTCCACTGAAGGCTGCGTAATTTTTGTTCTAGCTCTTTTGTTGCCACAATCTTGTAGATCGTGCCGTT
>DATCJD010000237.1:0-7496 GCA_036507435.1 Bacteroidota bacterium | reverse complement strand
GAGAGAATTCGGGTCGGTCGATGTACTGGTGAATAATGCCGGCGCGCTTGGTCCCCGCGTGCCGATAGCAGAATATCCATCTAAAGAATGGGAACGCGTCGTCCAGACGAATCTCAACGGAACGTACTACTTTACGCATCAAGTCGTGCCCGGCATGATCAAACAAAAATCGGGAGCGATCATCAATGTCACTTCGACCGTTGGAAAAACGGGCCGCGCAAAGTGGGGCGCGTACGCCGTTTCGAAGTTTGCCATCGAAGGGATGACGCAAGTACTCTCTGAAGAATTAAAATCGCACAACATTACAGTCAATTCCGTCAACCCAGGACCTCTGGCAACGGAAATGCGCCGTCAGGCGTACCCGACGGAAGACCAGTCGTATCTCAGAAAGCCGGAGGAAGTCACGGACGTCTTCGTGTATCTCGCGTCGGCAGAAGGAACCGGAATTTCCGGGCAATGGTTCGACGCCGCAAATTACTATGCACCGAAGGAAATCAAATGACGAGACGAATATTTTCCATTTCGCTTTTAACGTGCTTCTTTCTCTCGGCAACATTTGCCCAAAGCAATTCTAAGCCTCAAGTTACGGCGGAAGAGTTGGCTTCTCATGTCCGTTACCTCGCCTCGGATGATTTACTAGGGCGCAAAGCCGGCTCCCCCGGAGCCGAGCATGCTTCACAATATATTGCCGACCAGTTGAAAGCCTACGGGTTACAACCTGCGGGAGAAAACGGAACATACTTCCAATCATTTGAGTTTATTTCCGGCGCCGAGTTGGGACCCAACAACAAGCTTCGCGTGCAGGACGCTGAACGTACGCTCCAGCAAGATTTCGTCCCCCTCGCTCAATCGTCCTCCGGCTCGTATGCCGGAGAGGTGGTGTTTGTCGGCTACGGAATTTCCTCTCCCAAAAATAATTTTGATGAATACGCGGGCGTGAACGTTACAGGCAAAGCCGTATTGATTCTCCGCGGCACGGTTGACCAAAGCAACCCGCACAGCGAGTTAGCCGGACTGACTTCGCTCGATTATAAAATCTCGAAGGCAAAAGAAATGGGCGCGGCGGCTGTGTTCATCGTCAGCGGACCCATCGACGAAGAGCCTGACAACCTGACTCCCTTCCGCTATAGCCGCAGAGGAATGAACAGCGGGATTCCTGTTTTGAACATCACGAAGCGGATGGCTGATGTCCTTGCTTCGTCATCCGGAAAAAATCTCCGTGAATTACAAGTCGCAATTCAGGATTCGAGAACACCGCAGTCGGTACTGTTACAAGGACAGCCGGTGAATGTTTCAGTTGAAATAAAAGAAATCAACACAAAGGACCGTAACGTCGCCGCGCTCCTCGAAGGAACTGACCCGGTACTCAAGAATGAAATAGTCGTCATCGGCGCGCACTTCGACCATCTCGGCATGGGCGGCGAAGGATCCCTTTCACCCGATATGGTCGCGATTCATAATGGCGCAGACGATAACGCCTCCGGCACAGCAGGGCTTCTCGAACTCGCCCAGGCGTTTGCCGCTCGCAAGAATGAATTGAAACGCAGTATGCTCTTCCTCGCGTTTTCTGCTGAAGAACTCGGATTACTCGGCTCGGCGCATTTTGTCAAAAGCCCAACCGTGCCGCTGGAACATATCGCCGTCATGCTCAACATGGACATGATCGGGCGACTGGACAATAACGTACTCATTGTGTACGGTACCGGCACATCTCCCGGATTTGAAAATCTGGTAAACAAGCACAATGCCGATTCCGCATTAACGCTGAAATTAAATAAAGACGGCTTCGGTCCGAGCGACCATTCTTCATTCTACGGAAAGAAAATTCCGGTCTTCCATTTTTTCACCGGCACACATCCGGACTACCACAAACCAACCGACGACACAGAGCGCATTAATGCTGAGGGAATGGAAAAAGTCGTTCGACTCGTTGAACGCATGTCGCTTGATATTAACACGAGCGCACCACGACCCATCTACGCGCAAGTAGAAGCTCCACGCCCCACCGGACAAATGCGCGGGTTCAACGTGTATGTGGGCACTGTACCGGATTATTCAGAGCAGACAAACGGAATGAAAATCTCCAGCGTGCGCGACGGAAGTCCCGCGGCAAAAGGCGGCATACAAGGCGGCGACGTGATGATTAAATTTGGAAAGGTGGACGTCAAGAACGTGTACGACTATACCTACGCTCTGGGCGAGTATAAACCGGGCGAGGAGATCGAGGTCGTTGTGAAACGTGGAGACGAGACAAAAATCTGCAAGGTCAAACTCGAAAGACGGAATTAACCGGTAGAGATTTCTGAAAAATTATTCAAGTACAGGTAGCCGCAACCTTTGCCGAAGGCATCCCTTTGGGATAGGTTGCGTTTTTCGGATACAATCGCAGGCTGAAGCCTGCGGCTACCAAATCATTTAGGATTTTTTAGAAATCTCCAGCATTTCCGCTATTGACATAACAAAGCCCGATTTCATTGAAATCGGGCTTTTTTTATTCGTACGAATGGGGCGTTTATTACTCTATCTCGGAGAGAGTGATGTACTTCGATTTTCCTTCCTGCAACATGCTCTCGAGTCGGTTGACCAATTCTTCCCCCTTCTCGTCCAAATCGTCCTCCAGCGCGTCGAATTCTTCCATTGACTTGCAGACAAATTGCTCGACGAATGCGTTCTTTTTTCCGCGCTGTTCAAACACCGTATAATCCTTCTTTTTCGCGTCCACAAAATGCGCCTTCATCTCTTGCACAAGCTTCGCATACTGGTCGAATTTTTCCGGCCTGATATCATACGAAATCTGCAGGATAACTTTCGGCATAGATTCCTTTCTTAAGAGAATAGATAAAATTTCAGAGAAATCTCTTCATCGCACGGCGAACTTCTTTCTCGTTCATCCCGAAATAATGCCCCAATTCGTGGAACAGTACTTCGACAATGCGCCGCTCGATTTCTTCTTCACCCCGACAGACAGCTTCGATATTCTTTTGATACAACGTAATGGTGTCCGGCACAACCGGTACAGCGCCATACCACGACCCACGGTGCGGGAGCGGTACCCCCTGATACAACCCAAGCAAAGAATCTTTCCTGCCTCCGACAGATTGAAGAGCATCCCCTGAAGGATAATCCTCAACGACAATCGCCACGTTATCAACGCGCCCGGTAAAATCGGACGGCAAACTTTCGAATGCCGCTTGGGCAATCTCTTCAAAACGCTGGCGTGTCATCTTCGGCATACCGCGCTAGAACGCCCGCGAGAGTGTATCAGAAGTTAGCGAAAGCACACCGCTTATTACTCCCAGCAGAAGTCCCATGAGTAAGAACGCTTTCGCCCATGACATGCCGTGCACGATCATCGCCCCGATAGTCGCCAGCACAAATGACCATCCCGTCACGAGCGAATCGAATCCGATCAGCAATACGTACGAGAACGGCTTCAAGACGTATGGATGAGGATTCGACGTAAACATATACATGCCGAACGTGAGAAGCTCAATCGGCAGAACCAGAAACACCGACAGGATAATCGGAGTCAATGAGTACGCCGTCACCCCGAGAGACGTCCGGAACGTGCCCTTGCCGCCGATCACCTTCGCAAGGAAGTGAAACACTGCTGAGATAAACAAGCCGACAACTATTCCAATAACGGGTCCGCTCACGATAGCAATGATGATAAGGTCGAGCAGAGTCGAAAACCTATCGCCGAGCTTAAAATGCCATAGAGCCGTGAATGACAAACCGATACCAAACAATCCAAACAGAAGCACTGAAAAATTTTTATGCTCGGCAATCGCTATCTGCCGAAACGTTGCGCGCGGCGATTCGATGACTCCCCACGCCGTTTCAAACAAATTAAGATTCGGGATCCGGTTTTGAAGAAACCCCTTACACTTCTTACACGTCACAGCAAATTCGTCGTTCTCGCTCTGGCAAACAGAACAAATCGTCATAGGCTTCAGGGGCGTCAGTCTGAGAAAATTTACGAAGATACCCCCTTGGAAGCAACGATTTTTTGAATAATTTTCGGTTCCGGCTTATGAGGACACGGGTTTGAACTTGGCGGTGAAATGCCTCAGCACAGGAGCTTCCTCAATAATCTCATATCCCCGCAAGCGAGAGCGGTGCGCATAGACTTCCAACACCACTTCGACGACATAATCTATATGACTTTGTGTATAGACTCTGCGCGGGATGGCAAGCCGCACCAACTCCATCGGCGGCGCGATAAATTTTTTCGTCTTCGGGTCCTTCCTTCCGAACATCACACTGCCGATTTCTACACCGCGAATTCCGCCGACGCGGTACAATTCACACACGATGGACTGCCCCGGATATTGCTGAGCAGGAATATGTTTCGCGAAATTCTTCGCGTCAAGATAAATCGCATGTCCTCCCGGAGGACGGACAATGGGCACGCCAGCCGCTGTAAGCTTCTCGCCCAAATATTCCACCGAACGGATGCGGTACGTCAAATAATGTTCGTCAACCACTTCCTCCAACCCCTGCGCAATCGCTTCGAGGTCTCGCCCTGCTAACCCGCCGTAGGTGGGAAACCCTTCCGTCACGATAAGGATATTGCGCGAGAGCATTGCCAGTCGGTCGTTATTCATCGCAAGAAAGCCGCCCATGTTCACAAGGGCGTCTTTTTTGGCGCTCATCGTACAGCCGTCTGCGTAGGAAAACATTTCTTTCGCAATTGCGGTAATGGATTTCTTCGCGTATCCTTTTTCCCGCTTTTTGATGAAAAATGCGTTCTCCGCAAAACGGCACGCATCGAGAAACAAGGGGATATTGTACTGTTTCAACAATTGCTTGGTGGCGCGGATATTCGCCATCGAAACCGGTTGTCCCCCGCCGGAATTATTTGTCACCGTCATCATGCACAGCGGAATCCGTTCTGGTCCCGTTGCTTCGATAAATTTCTTCAACGCAGGGATATCCATGTTTCCTTTGAAGTCTGCCACCACTTCCGGCTTCTTCCCTTCTTCAGTCGGGAAATCAAAAGCCTGGGCTCCCGAATATTCCACGTTCGCGCGGGTGGTGTCGAAGTGCGAGTTGTTCGGGATGGACTTTCCCTTGCCACCGACAATCGAGAACAGAATTTTTTCCGCCGCGCGCCCTTGGTGCGTCGGGATAATATGCTTGAACCCCGTCAGCTCCCGGACGACTTTCTCAAACCGAAAGAAACTGCGCGAGCCGGCGTATGATTCATCGCCGTCCATAATACCCGCCCATTGCTTCGCGCTCATTGCCGAGGTACCGCTATCCGTCAGCAAATCTATCAGCACATCTTCCGCCGCGAATAAAAATGGGTTGTACCACGCACGCTTCAGTATTCCTTCGCGCTCTTTTTGCGTCGTGAATTTAATCGGCTCGATGGTTTTAATCTTGAACGGCTCAATAATAGTCTTCATTGGATTCCTTTACGACGGCGATTTAATTTCGCGCAACGTTTGAAGAACATTTTCCAGATGGCGGTCAATTAACACCTCGTGAGAAAATTTTCCCCGGACAATTCCCGCCTTGTCGATCAAAAAAGTCAACCGCTTAATTCGTATCCCACCGAGCCACAATACGCCGTATTTCCTGCAAACCTCATACGAGACATCGCTTGCCAATGGAAAATTCAGACGGTGCAGTCTTGCAAATTTCTTGTGTGATTCAACGTCATCCCTGCTGATACCGATAAGTTGTGCCCCATGCTTCTGAATATCGTCGTACCCGTTGCGGAACGAGCAGGCTTCTTTCGTACAATTCATGGTAAAGTCTTTGGGGTAAAAATAGAGAACGACGGGACTCTTCCCTTTATGGTCGTTAAGTCGAAACGTTCCGCCTGTATGGACAGGCAACTCAAAATCGGGCGCCACATCTCCGACATTGATCGTCATAGTATCTTTCAAAAACAAAGCCCCTCAGTGCGGGGCTTGCATTGCAATGGTTTGTGACTAAGCGGAGCTACTCGGCATCATACTGCACAATGGAAAACACATCGTTCCCTTTCAGCTTTTCCCTGCCCTTCAGGAACGACAGTTCTACCAAAAACGACAGCCCGACAATCTTTCCGCCAAGCCTCTCAACCAATTTACAAGCCGCTTGAATAGTCCCGCCGGTAGCAAGTAAATCATCGTGGATCAGCACCCGTTCGCCTTTTTGAATGGCATCTGTATGAACTTCGATGCTGTCCGTACCGTATTCTAAGGCGTATTCCTCCCTGATTGTTTCCGCCGGGAGCTTCCCTTTCTTCCGGATCGGCACAAACCCAACGCCGAGTTGTACTGCGAGAGCCGCGCCAAAAATAAACCCGCGCGATTCCACCCCTGCCACTTTTGTAATTTTTTCGTCTCTATAACGTTCGTAAAAAATATTCAACGCCTTACGGAACGCATCCGGGTTCTGCAACAAGGTGGTAATATCCTTAAAGACGATTCCTTTTTGGGGAAAATCCGGCACATCGCGAATAACTTTAGCAAGCTCGTGCATTCAGATTCCTCTCCGTTACCATTTTATCGGCTCTTTTTTGAGAAAGGCTTCCACCCCGCGCTTGCAGTCTTCTGTCATGCGTGTTAAGGCGTTAAGGTTCGAAGCATAATCCAGCGCGTCAGACGTTGACATGCCGTGAATGCGCGCGAGCAATTCTTTGATCAGCCCCATGGATGCGCCACTGCAATTTTTTGTGATGTCTTCCGCCAAGCGTTGACCGGCTTCCTCCAATTCAGTCTCCCCGACGACATGATTGACCAAACCCATTTGATACGCTTCCTCAGCTTTAATTATATTCCCTCGAAGCGTCAGTTCACGCGCGCGGGCTTCTCCGATACGCCTCACTAAAAATACCATGACGATGGCGGGGATGAAACCGATCTTGACTTCCGTGTAGCCGAACTTCGCCGTCTCGCGCGAGGCAAGAACGATATCGCAGACCGTCGCCAATCCGCACCCGCCCGCCAGCGCCGCTCCGTGCACAAGGGCAATCACGGGTTTGCGTAGTGTATAAATCTGCTGAAACAGCTTCATCAAATTGTTTGAGTCCTGCTGATTCTGTTGAAAGTCGTATTGTGCGATCTGCTGTAAGTACGCAAGGTCTGCGCCGGAACAAAATGATTCACCCTCCGCTTTCAGAAGAACGACCTTTACCTCGAAATCCTTCTGCGCCGCGAGGAATGCAGAAGACATTTCGGTGATCATCCTGTCGTCGAGCGCGTTATGCTTTTCCGGACGGCTTAACGTAATGGAACAAATACGCTTTTCGACCTGATATTTAATACGTGTGAAATCCATGCACGAGAAAGTACCAAGAAGGGCTGTGAAATGCAAGATAAAGTAGAGAGACACTGAAGTGTTATGCGAACCCCAAAGGCTTTTCTAAAAACAAAAAACCCGCCTCGTTTGCCAAGACGGGTTTTCTCCTTCTTTCCAACCTCAAACGGTATTGAATAAACCGTTGAAGAGTCGGAAACACTTACGCGTCATAATACAGCATGAACTCATACGGATGGGGC
>DATCJD010000236.1:0-5339 GCA_036507435.1 Bacteroidota bacterium | reverse complement strand
TGCAGGATTCCCTGCGTGCCGATGTAGATCCAGCTTCCGGCTGTCATCTGCCCGAACATGGTCAGTCCAAGCGCTTCAAGCCGCCGGAACTCGTCCCACGTCGCCCAGTGCGGCACAAGCATCGAGTTACTGATGAGTACCCGCGGCGCATCGGGATAGGTTTTGAACACACCGACCGGCTTGCCGGATTGCACGAGCAATGTTTCGTCGTTTTCGAGATTCTTGAGACTGCTCACGATAGCGTCGTAGCACTCCCAGTTGCGCGCGGCTTTGCCCGTCCCGCCATAGACGATCAACTCTTGCGGTTTTTCCGCCACGTCGGGGTCGAGGTTGTTCATCAGCATCCGCAGAGCAGCTTCTTGAAGCCAGCCTTTGCACTGCAATTGCGTGCCGCGGGGTGCGGTGATGACTGAGCGGGGAGTATGTTTTGTATTTTGAGTTTCAGGCATTTGGATTTGTTTAGAGTTTCTGCCGAAGGCATCCCTTCGGGAGATATTAGGATTTAGTATTTGTTTTTATACGCTACTCCAGCAATTTCCACTTTCGCTTTGCGCGGGAGGTTGGAAACTTCCACCGTCGTGCGCGTCGGGTAGCGTCCTTCCTCAAAAAAGCCGCCGTAGATGAGGTTCATTTTTTGGAAATCGTTAATGTCGGTAAGGAACACCGAGCACTGGACGACGTGGCTTGAGTCGTATCCAGCCTTCTGTAAAATAGACATCATGTTTGTAAGCGATTGCCGGGTCTGGCTTTCAATATCTTCGCCGGCAAGCTCGCCGGTCTCCGGATTCATGCCGACTTGCCCTGAGACAAAGACAAAATTTCCGACCTGCACGACGGGGCTGTAAGGACCGATTGTTCTTGCGTCCGTCGTATAGGAACGCGTTGCCGTTTTTGAAAGCTCGTCGCGAACGAGATTGCGAATCTCGTCTTCCGATTTCCCGCAACCGGCAATAGTCAATAGAATAACGAGTACCAAGGTCATTTTCATAGTTCATCCTTTGTTTTAACACGAAACTCGAAACTTATAGTTTGTATCCAATCTTCCTGAGAAATTCTTTCCGCGTTTTAATGTCGGCTTCCGTTTCAATACCCTTTGTTTTCAATCCGTCTATCACGCCGAGGATGCCGCGCCCTTGCTCCGTTTCGGCGATTACGACTTCAACCGGGTTTGCCGTCGCACAAAAAATAGTGCAGACTTCCGGAAGGTTCTTGATAGCATTTAAGATGTTGATTGGAAACCCGTTCTCCATGAATACGATAAAGCAATGCCCGCACGAGAGGTTCATCGCATTTTTTTTGGCAAGCTCGGTCAGGTTTTGGTCGTTGCCGACCCACCGGACGAGCGCAGGCCCGGACGCTTCGCAAAAGCCGACTCCGAATTTCATCTGCGGGTTGGTTTGCACAACGGCTTCGTAGATATCCTCAACGGTCTTAATAAAATGACTGTGGCCAAGAATAAAATTCGTCGCTTCCGGTTTTTCGATTGTGACAGTTTTGAGTTCCATGGTCAATTCCTTATTTCATGTGCCCTGCCGTGACAAGCCATTTCAGCGTCGCAGGGAATTTTTTGAGCGGCCGCACGGTGTCTATACATGCGCAACTCGCTTTTTTCATTTCAACGTGCGGGGAAGTCTCGCCGAAGACCAGTAACGCAATTGCTGTGCTCATGAACGGCTCATGCCCGACGCAGAGGACGGATTGCTCGCTTCGCTCGTTCAACAGGTCGAAGAGTTGGCGGTGGTCTCCGTACGGGACGAGATATTCTGATGTAAGGAATACTTTCACCTTCATCAGATCGCGCGCCGGTTCCGCCATTTGCTGGGCGCGCAATAACGGGCTTGCAATAATAAGGTCGAGCGAAATGCCGGAAGTCTTAAGAAATGTCGCGACGACTTGGGATTGCCGGATGCCCGTATCGCTCAGAGGCCGTTCGCTGTCGTGCAGAGAGGGGGTATCGAGCGCGTCGCCGTGACGGAGAAGATAGAGAAGCATTTCGAATGCGGAGTGATGAATGCGGAGTGCGGGGTATCAGATGAATAATCCGAAATCCGCGTTCCGTATTCAGAAATCAAATCATTCTTTATTGAGATTATACTGCTGAATTTTTGTGTAAAGCGTTTTGAGGCTGATACTGAGAATTTTCGCCGCCACGTTTTTATTCCAGCTGACGGTTTTGAGCACGCCCTCAATGTGCGCCCGTTCGACGTCGCGGATCGGGACGGGAGTGCCGACGAGCGAATCGCCCCCGCCTCCGTGTTGTTCCCCTGTGGGGCGCATGCCGATGGGAAGCGCAAGGTCGTCAATGCGGATGGTATTCTTCTGGCAGAGAATAGCCGCGCGCTCGATGACATTCTCCAATTCTCGCACATTGCCGGGCCAGTCGTACTTCGTCAGCAAGTCCATCGCCTTTGGGTCTATGCGCATCGGCTCTTTGGTGCGGACGCGTTTCTTGAGGAAATGCTCGACGAGCAGGGGAATATCCTCTCTTCGTTCCCGCAGGGGTGGCATGTTCAATGTGATGACGTTCAGGCGGTAGAGCAGGTCCTCGCGAAATCTCTGGTCGGCAACTTCCCTCCTCAGGTCTTTGTTCGTTGCGGAAATGATGCGCGCGTCCCCGTGCAAATTTTTGTTGCCGCCTACGCGGCGGTACTCGCCCGTTTGCAGGAAGCGCAACAACTTCGGCTGTATCATCACGCTAATTTCCCCGATTTCATCGAGGAACAATGTTCCACCGTTGGCGATTTCTACCAATCCCTGCTTGGTGGCGATGGCGTCCGTGAACGCGCCTTTTTCGTGTCCGAACAGTTCGCTCTCGATCAACGTCTCAGGTATCGACGCGCAATTAAGCGCCACAAACGGATGATCTTTGCGAAGGCTATTCTTGTGCAGGAAGCTGGCGATGAGTTCCTTTCCCGTACCGCTCGGTCCCTGGATCAGTACCGCGGAATCGGTGGGGGCGACCTTAGCGCTGAGTTTCAGGATTTCGAGGAATGCCCGGCTTTGACCGACAATTTCAGAGGATAATGCGTGGCGCGCAAGCTCGGTTTTGAGCACTTTATTTTCAATTGTTAGCCGCTTGCGTTCGAGCGCACGGTCGATGGTGGCGAGCAATTCTTCGGCGGGGTGCGGTTTCGTCAGGTACGTGTACGCGCCCATTTGCATGCACTCTACCGCGCGTTTGATATCGGCGACACCCGTCAACATAATGACCTGCGAGTCGAGGTAGCGGTCTTTAATAAACTTGAGCACTTCCATGCCGTCCACGCGCGGCATTTTCATATCTAACAGAACAAGGTCGTACCCTTTCGCTTGCAGTTTGTTGATGGCGGTGACGCCGTCATTGGCGGTTTCGACGGCATATCCCTCCTGTGTCAGGAGCGTGGTGATGAGTTCGAGGAAGTTATCCTCGTCATCTACTGCGAGAATGGAAATTGCCCGTTGAGCCATACCGATGGATATCCGTCAAACATTCGTTAATGAACGGGGAGCGCGAAGAAGAAGGTCGCCCCTTTGCCGGTTTCCGATTCGACCCAGATTTTGCCGTTATGCGCTTCCACGATGCGCTGGCAAATGATGAGTCCAAGCCCGGTTGTTTTTTTCTTGTCTTTTGAGTCGGTGACGACGTTGCGGTAGCGGTCGAAGATCAGGGAAAGTTCTTCTTTGGGGATTCCCGCTCCGCTGTTAAAAATCGAAACCATGATGAAGTCCAGTGGCTGTTGCCCCTCTTCGACCACCAGCGCGACTTTGCGGATCTGCACCACGATAGCGCCTTGCGCCGGCGTGTACTTCACCGCGTTGCTCAAGAGGTTGTGCATCACCTGTTCGATTTTTTGAGAATCGTACTCAATAGGCGGAAGGCCGGGTTCAGGAGCGACGTCGAGCGTGATTTTATTCGATTGGATCGGGACGCGGAATTCCTGCGTAATTTTCTGAATGCTATCGGCAAGGTTGCCGATGCCCTCGTTGAGGCGTACGCGGCCGCCTTCGAGTTTGGTCAAGTCCATCATATCGCTCAGCAACGCGATAACTTTATCGATGGAGTTCACCATGTAGCCCATCAACTCTTTTTGATGGTCGGAGAGCCCGCCCGCCATACCCTTCATCAGATAGCCAATGCTTTGCTTGAGTCCGGAAATCGGATTGTGCAGGTCGTAGAGGAGCCGCGCGGTGTGTTCCGATTGCAATTGACGGATACGCTCTTCGGCGTCGCGCTTTTTGATCAGCCCCTTGAGTTGCGGCACGAGTTGGTCGAGGTCGACGGGCTTCGTCAGGTACTCCTTGGCGCCGAGCTTCATCGCCTCGACAGCCATACTGACGTCGCTCATACCGGTCATCATGACCACTTCGGTCTGGTTGGAGTTCTTTTTAATGAAGCGGAGTACCTCTAAGCCGTTCGCGCCCGGCATTTTGATATCCAACAGCGCGATGTCGAAATCCTTGCCCTGGACCTTCTTAATTGCCTCCAACCCGTCGCCGGCTTGCTCGACCTCGAACCCCTCGTCGCCTAACCACGCGGCAATAGTACCACGAAGCGAGTCTTCGTCGTCGGCAATCAGTACGTTGATTTTATCGTCAGCCATAGAATTGCATTACGCGTTATTCGTCGGTGCGGCTGAATACACAGTAGTTGACCCGTGGCTGGTAAGCCCCCCGATGCATCGTAGGTCACGAGGATAATAACGAGATTCGGCTGAAAAGTCAATGAGTATCTCTCTTCACCATTGCGGCACTCGTGAAATACGAGTACATTTACAGAACTCTTATTATCATTCGAATCCTATGGCGACCCATTTACTTGACGGCGACTCGCTCTCCGTTTCCGAGCTTTCGCATATCGTCCATGCGCACAGTCCCATTGCGCTTGCCCCGCGCGCGCGGAAACGCTTGG
This sequence comes from Bacteroidota bacterium, assembly GCA_036507435.1. Taxonomy (GTDB): domain Bacteria; phylum Bacteroidota; class Ignavibacteria; order UBA10030; family UBA10030; genus JAKEEG01. The sequence goes on along the minus strand of DATCJD010000236.1, from coordinate 451 downwards.
CGGCGTCCCGGAAGCTCGTGGAAGATTGGCTGCGCGATGGCGAAACAATTTACGGCGTCACGACGGGGTTCGGGGAATTCAGTTCCGTGCGCATCAGTGCGGCGGATATTCAGCAGTTACAGGAAAATCTTATCCTGAGCCACTCCGCCGGCGCGGGCGAGCCGTTGCCGCCGGAGGTCGTGCGCGCGATGATGGTGTTGCGCGTGAACGCGCTGGCGAAAGGATATTCGGGAATCACGCTTCCGACCGTCGGTTTATTAATGCAGATGGTCAATCGCAATATCACGCCGGTGATTCCGTCGCAAGGGTCGGTGGGTTCCAGCGGCGACCTTGTGCAGTTGGCGCATTTGGTGTTGGCGATGATGGGACGCGGAATTGTTTTTGAACAGACGGAAAAGAAAAAAGGGCGGGGGAGCAGTGGGGCTGGTGAGAAGACCATGACTTCGTCTTC